>JAUXJL010000283.1 GCA_030624805.1 Acidimicrobiia bacterium | reverse complement strand
CCTCGCTGATGCGGTCACGATCGTGCACAATTCGAACGGCATCAACGGCCGGCAGGCGACATAGGGTCTCTTCGAGCTCTCGGAAGTCCACGACTACGTAGGGTAGTGGGGGGCTTGCGTGCAATGTTGTCAACTCGCGAAAACCCAACTATGTTGGTATTGCTCGATGAGCCTGTCGATTCTTCCCAGCGCTGAGGTGAGGGTCGACGGCGGAGGACGGGCGCCTCCGTGATCTACAACGATTTCCTCGACTTCGGTCGTGGGAGGTGAAGGTGCCCGGGAGACGTCCTAACAACCCAAGCGGAGCGCGTTCTGTTCGCGGCAAGTTAGAGCTGCGCGCAAGGAATCAAACGATTGGGGAGATCTACTCTGAAAACGAAAGCCTTGAAGGCTGTTATCGCAATTGGTGCTTTGGCGACCGCCATTTTGGCGGGTGCCGCCAGTTTCTCAGTTGGCTAACTCGAGTACATGACGCACGACGTCCCCGGGCAACCCTCGCCATAGCATGACTCCCAGCTTGCGCTCCCGCCTGCTGATTGCCGGCATGTACGGTTTGTCGGCTCTCGCCCTCCTGGCGGTGCTGGCCACCCAAACGTCGTTCCCGTTTCGGTGGGAATGGCTTTTCTTCGGCGCAGCGTTCGGTGCGTTTCAGAGCTTGGCGGTGGAGGTCAACGACCGTTTGCGAGCCAGTCCGACGGTAATGATCGTCATGACTGCTGCGGTGGTGTTCGGTCGGGAGAGCGCCGCCATCGGCGCGGCAACAATCGTGATCTTCGGTGCGATTACGCCGATCGATGTCAAGCAACGCCGTTGGTTCCAGCCGATCGTCAACGCCGGCCAATTCGTGCTTTCGGCGGCGGTGGCCGGAGCCGTGATCTCAATCGCATTGCCGGCCGGAGAGTTTGAGACCTCCGATATTGGACGGGTTGCCTTGGGGACGGCCATCGGCGCCTTGCTCTATGGTGCCGCCAATCTGAGCCTGGTAACGCTGGCCGTCCGCACTGTATTTCGAAAAGGCAACCTGAGGCCATGGGCTCGTATGCGCTCGCTGGTTCCGTCTCAGGCACTGATGGGCATGCTCGGAGGGCTGCTGGGCGCCACCTACCTGCTGGTCGGCCCGGTCACGCTCCCGCTCCTGTTCACCGTATTTCTCGTCGGGCACCTGGCTATGAGGGCCGTCGGGCAGCTCCGTCAGGCCCACGAGTCGACGCTGGGAGGGTTCATCAAGGCGCTCGAGGCCAAGGACCTGTACACCCGGGGACATACCGAACGTGTCGCCTATTTCAGCCAGATCACCGCCGAAGAAATGGGCTTCAGAGGAGATGCCCTGGACCGTGTTCGCATTGCCGCTCTCATTCACGACATCGGCAAACTGGCGGTGCCCCGAACACTCATCCGCAAGAAGGGACCGTTGAGCGAGGAGGAATACCAGCACATGCAAGAACATGCTCACCTGGTCGAGGACATCCTCCACGAGGTCGAGTTTCTCGCACCGATGGTCGAAATCGCCTCGGGGCACCACAGCCGCTTCGATGGCGGCGGATATGGTGGGTCGGGTCACCGCAGCGGCGAGCCTCCAGTCCTCGAAAGCCGAATTCTGGCGGTTGCCGACGCCTTCGATGCCATGACGAGCACCCGGTCCTATCGCCTGGCCCTCACCCAGGAGTACGCCATCGCCGAGCTGCGACGGAGCGCGGGGAGTCAATTTGATCCCGAGTGTGTTGAGGCGTTCGTGCGAGCCCTAACCGCGACCGGGGAGCGGTACGGCTCGCCCACACTCGAGAACGAGGACGAGGCCCGCCGTCTCGCCGAGGAGGCATACATTGCCTAAGGGGATGGGTCGGTTCCTGAGCGTCGTCCTGTGGCTGGGTGCGGTCGGCATCGGTGTGGCGCTGCTTTCGACCTCACCGCGGTCCCTGCCGAATCTGGCCGTTTGGGTGGCCGTCATGGCTACCAGCAACCTCATTCGGGTGCCGAGCCCAAGCGGAGGCCGACTTTCGCTGATCGGTGGTGCCGGACTCGTCGGTGTCGTCCTCATCGATAGCGTGTCAACCCTGGCAGGCATGTTCTTGCTCGGGCTGGCGTTGTCCCAACTCGTTGTTTCGCTCTGGGAGGACGATTCCACCGATAGCGACTTGCTCAGGACCCTGGCGGGCCTGGGTGTGTTGATTCTGGTCGAGGTTGGCGACGTCTGGCTGACGGACAGGTTCAGTGGAGATCCAGAGTGGGAGCAGCTTGGGGTGATTCTCGTCGCGGGGTTTGCCTGGTTTGTGGCAGACGCGTTCGTGCGCATACTCGGGGCGGTTCCGGTGGGCAGGGCCTCCATCCGCTATGTGTGGCTGGCCGCCCTCGAAGACTGGCCGGTCATGGTGGCCCTCTTCGCTTCCGCCGGTTTGTTTGCGCTTGCCGAGCCGATCATCGGCTATTGGGCGTTTCCTGTGGCGGCGGTGCCGTACGCCATCAGCCACGTGTCGTTCACCCTTTTGGCAGGCACCCGGCGCACCTATGGCCAGATGATCCGGGCCCTCTCACGGCTCCCTGAGGTAGCCGGCCTTTCGCCCGACGGGCATGCCGCCGGCACCGCCCTCCTGGCCTCGACAATGGGACGGGGGATGGGCATGCATCCTGAGGATGTGACCCGGCTCGAGTACGCCGCCCTCCTGCACGACATCGGACGCATCACCGTGGAGGACCCGGCCGAGGAGCCAGACCACTCGGACTTGGCCCGGTGGGGAGCCGAGATCATTCGGCAGGCGCCCTACTTGGAAGTAGTCGCAGACCACGTCGCGAATCACGACGCTCCCTACCGACGCCCCGGTGAACAAGACGACCCGAGCATCGGGCCCGCCCCACGGATAATCAAAGTGGCCTCGACCTTCGATCGCTCGACTCGGATCCACGACATGAGCCCCGTCGAGGCGCTCGAGGTGCTGCACCGTCGCACCGCCTACGACTTCGATCCAGCGGTGGTTGCTCGGCTGCGGGAAGTGCTGCGACGGAGCGGCCGGCTGAGCGCCTAGGTTCGCTAGGAAATCACGCTTGAAGTCGGGCGGCGGGCGGATCCGGCACCAGTGTCGTTCAGGCCGTGCTTGAACCAACGGACGGGGCGTCGCATCTGGTCCTCGACATAGACCCCGAGCCCGATGGCCAGGAACACATCGCCAAGCGAGATCACGTTGCGAATGATTCGGACGGGGATGACGTCACCGAGAAACGCCAGCCGGGTGTCATCGTCGAGCAACACATGCTTGGACAGCGCATCGAAGTCGAGGGCGGTGAT
>JAUXJL010000225.1 GCA_030624805.1 Acidimicrobiia bacterium | reverse complement strand
CTGAGAACACCCCTCACGAGCATTGCCGGTTATGCCGAGACGCTGGCCGACGGCAAGATCGGCGTCGACGACCTGCCCAAGGTTGGAGCGGCTCTGCAACGTCAGAGCAGCCGGCTGTCGCGGCTCGTCGAGGACCTGATGTTGTTGTCTCGGCTCGAGGCGAGGGAATTCACGCTCCGAACCGAACCGGTTGATATCGGTGGCCTCGTGCGGGGTGTGGCAGAGGAGTATCGGCCGCGGGCGACGGCCGCCTCGCTCCAACTCGCAATCAGCGCCGAAGCGTCCGAACCGACCGAGGCCGACCCGGTGCGGATCTCACAGGTTGTGTCGAATCTGGTCGAGAACGCTCTCCGCTACGCCCCCGAGGGCGGAAGGGTCGGCGTTGACGTCCACACCTCGACGGCCGAGACCACCCTGGTTGTGAGTGACAACGGCCCGGGAATCGATCGCGAGGACTTGCCCCGAGTTTTCGAGCGGCTTTACGTCGCGCAGCGCTACCGGGCTGTGCGTCCGGAGGGAAGCGGGCTCGGCCTATCGATCGTGCACGAGCTGGTGAACGCGATGGATGGCACGGTGGTTGTGTCCTCAGAGCCTGGTCGAGGAACGACCGTCACAGTCCGTTTGCCCCGATAGCGTTCAGTCGCAGTAGGAGCGGTTCCGCTCGGTTCCGCCTCCTCGACCGATACGATGGCCCCATGTTGGATGACATCCTCGCAGCAACCAGGCTCCGCATCGGGAGCCTGAACCAGCCGGAGCTGCGGGCTCGGGCCCAGGAGCGCGGGCCTGCCCGACCCCTCGAACGTGCCCTTCAGGGTGGCGGGATCTCGGTAATCGCTGAAATCAAGCGACGGTCCCCGTCACGGGGAGAGCTGGCGACCGACCTTGATCCCGCCCGGCAGGCTCGCGCCTACGCGGCCGGAGGAGCTGCCGCCCTCTCGGTGCTCACCGAGCCCGAATTCTTTTCCGGTTCGCTGGCCGATCTTTCTGCCGTCAGCGAAGAAGTCGCTATTCCCGTGTTGCGCAAAGACTTCATCCTGGAAGCCGCCCAGGTCTGGGAGGCGCGGGCCGCCGGGGCCGACGCCATCCTGCTGATTGTGGCGGCGCTCGGCGACGACCAACTGTCGGAATTGCTTGAGGAAGCGGCCACGGCCGGGCTCGACACCCTGGTGGAGGTCCACAGCGCTCCCGAGGCAGAGCGCGCCATGGCGGCTGGAGCACGGATCGTCGGGGTGAACAACCGTGACCTGACAACGTTCAATGTGGACCTCTCGACCGCGGAGGTCTTGGCCCCGCTGCTGGGTCGGGCGGCCGTGCGGGTGGCCGAGAGCGGGATCTGGCAGCGAGCCGACGCCGGACGCATGGCTGAGGCCGGCTACGAGGCGGTCCTGGTTGGGGAGGCACTCGTCAAATCGATGGATCCGGCTGCACTCGTGGCCGAGTTGCGGGGGGTGGCCGGTTGACGTGGGTCAAAGTGTGCGGCCTCAGCCGCCGGGAAGAGGTCGAGGCGGCCCAAGCAGCGGGAGCCGACGCGGTTGGTTTTGTCTTCTACGAACCATCACCGCGGTACATCGAACCGGCGTGGGCCAGGGCACTCGGCACGGACGCCTCGGTGCTCACGGTGGCTGTCACGGTGGATCTCGATGTTGACTCGCTGCTTCATGTGGCGGATGTGGCCGGGGTGGGAGCCGTGCAACCACACGGCACCGGAGCGGCCGAGGCGGCCTCGGCCGGCCTCGAAGCCGGGTTGGCTGTGCTCCGACCCGTCACGGTGTCTGGCCCGGTAGACCTCGGCGAGATCCCAAAGGACGAGTTGCCCCTCCTCGACAGTGACACCATTGGCGGCACGGGAGCGGCTTTCAATTGGGATTGGCTTGGCGATATCGAGCGGCCGTTTGTGTTGGCGGGCGGATTGAATCCCGAAAACGTTGCCGATGTCGTCGGGCTGGTTTCACCGTGGGGCGTCGACGCGTCGTCGGGTCTAGAGTCCGCTCCCGGAGTCAAGGACCTCGTCAAAGTGGCATCGTTCGTTCGCCGGGCAAAAGGCACATGACCGACATCACCCTCCCCGATGCTTCTGGCCGGTTCGGTGAGTTCGGGGGCCGCTATGCCCCCGAGACACTCATGGGAGCTCTCACCGAATTGGAACAGGCCTTCACAGAGGCCTGGGCCGATCCTTCGTTCGTCGCCGAATACCGGCGCTATCTGGCCGATTACGCAGGCCGGCCTAGCCCGCTATATGAAGCCAGCCGGCTCTCCGAGGAGCTCGGCATGCGAATTCTCCTCAAGCGGGAGGACCTGAATCACACCGGCGCTCACAAGATCAACAACACCATCGGGCAGGCTCTTCTCGCCAAGCGGATGGGAAAGCCCCGCATTATTGCCGAGACCGGGGCCGGCCAGCACGGTGTAGCAAGTGCCACCGCCTCGGCCTTGTTCGGTCTCGAATGCCGGGTGTATATGGGGGCCAAGGATGTCGAACGCCAGGCTCTCAACGTCACTCGGATGGGTCTGCTTGGGACGGAAGTCATCCCCGTGACTAGTGGAGCTGCCACTCTCAAGGATGCCACGAACGAGGCACTGCGCGACTGGGTGGCCACCGTCGAAAACACCCACTACATCATCGGGTCGGTTGTGGGCCCCCATCCTTTTCCACTCATGGTTCGAGAGTTTCAGAAGATTATTGGAGAGGAGCTCGCCGACCAGCTCGGTTCGACAATCCCGGACATGATCGTCGCCTGCGTCGGCGGTGGCTCGAACGCCATGGGGATCTTCTACCCCTTCGTCGGTACAGACATCGAGCTGGTCGGAGTCGAGGCAGCCGGAGAGGGGATTGAAACCGGTAAACATGGCGCCTCTCTCGGGTACGGGTCCCCCGGTGTACTGCACGGTTCCCGCACGTTCCTGCTGCAGGACGGAGAGGGTCAGGTGAACGAGGCACATTCCATCTCGGCGGGGCTCGACTACCCGGGGGTCGGCCCCGAACATGCGTATTACCAAGCGGCGGGATTGGCCAGGTACGAGTCGGTCACCGACCAGGAGGCAGTCGAGGCCTTCCACATGTTGTGCCGAACCGAAGGCATCATCCCGGCGCTGGAATCGGCTCATGCCATCGCCTGGTTGCGCCGTCAGGCCGCCGAGCTGGCCGGCAAAACGGTGGTGGTGAACCTGTCGGGGCGAGGAGACAAGGATGTCGAGCAGGTCACTGCGCTGGGAAGCGATCTCGGCCTGTGAGCGGCCTGGCTCTCGCCGCCATGTTCGCGTCGGCCCGTGAGGAGGGCCGTCCAGTGTTCATGCCCTTCATGACGGCGGGCCTCCCCGACGCCGATCAATCTGTGGCGGTGTTCGAACGGCTGGCGGATGCAGGAGCAGACGCCTTCGAGTTGGGAATCCCGTACTCCGACCCACTCATGGATGGGAGTGTCATCCAGGCGGCCTCAGCCCGGGCTCGCGATCTTGGCATGACGTTCCTGGGTGGCCTCCGATTGGCCGGTCGGGTGGTTGAAGCCACCGACAAGCCGGTGATCGTGATGACATACGTCAATCCCATCTTGCAGGCCGGGGTCGAGACATTTGCAGCCGAGGCCGCCGCCCTCGGTGTGGCGGGGGTCATTGTTGCCGACGTTCCGTACGAGGAATCATTGGCTATCAAGGCCGCCCTCGATGAGCACGGCGTCGGGATGGCCCTGTTCGCTGCGCCCACCACCAACGAGACGAGGCTGCGGGCGATTGCGTCGGCCGAGCCCGCCTTCATCTACGCGGTGGCAGATATGGGTGTTACGGGTATCCGGACGGAGACGAGCACCCACCTCGAAGACCTGGTGCGACGGATCCGGGCCGTCACGTCGATTCCGATCGTGCTCGGCGTCGGTATCTCAACGCCCGACCAAGCCAAAACGGCCGCCGGGTTGGCGGACGGCGTCATCGTTGGGTCCGCGCTCGTGGCTGAGGTCCTGGAGGGCGGATTGACCCCGTCGGCCGCAGCTTTCGCCGACGCGGTTCATGCGGCCGGCCGTTAGTTAGATGCCGTATTCGTCTGCGTACCTATCATCAATCAACCAGCCGGGATGGCGGAACGGTAGACGCGACGGACTCAAAATCCGTTGTCCGAAAGGGCGTGTGGGTTCGAATCCCACTCCCGGTACCAGCAAACACGGGCGTTTTAAGGCCCCAGCCTTACGCCCG
>JAUXJL010000290.1 GCA_030624805.1 Acidimicrobiia bacterium | reverse complement strand
GCCTGGGTGACGGCGTCTGGCCTGCTGGAGCAGGTCAAGGCATACGCGGCACGACTCACGCGGGACGCCGAGCAAGACGGCCTGGCTCTGCGAGCCGAAGCGGAGCGCGAGGCATCTCGACACGTTGCCCAGGCCCGTCAGGACTCCGACGAGACCGTTCGCCACTCCCGGCTCGAAGCAGAGCGCATGATGGAGGATGCTCGCCGAGAGAGCCACAACCTCATCGAAGCCGCCAAGCTCGAGGCCGAGGCTGCGCAGGAGCGAGCTCGAGCCCTTGAGGAGCGGCGCGCCGATCTCATGGGTGAACTCGACGTGGCTCAGGCAGCAATCTCCAAGCTCGAGGGCGACCTATACGCTCGCAAGGAGGCCCTCGCCGCGGCCGGCCGGTTCGAGCCAACATCGTCGGTTCGAGTCGTGTCCGACGCCGACACCGATGATGTCTATTTCGATCCCGACGAGACGGTGCGCGTCGTTGCGGCGGACGTCGTCCTCGCCGATCCCGAGCCCGTTGACGCTGTCGAACTGGCCGACGAGGTGCGCCAGTTACGCGAGCGGCGCGAGAAGGCAGAGAGCGCTGTCGCGGCTTTGTTGACCAAGGTCAACGCTTCGACTGAAGAACCCAAACCAGAGCCGGAGCCGGAAGCAGAAGCGGAACCAGAGCCCGAACCCGCAGCGGAAGCCGAGCCCGAGCCCGCAGCGGAAGCCAAGCCCGAGCCCGAGAAGCCGGCTGCTGCTCCTGACAAAGTCGACAGCTTGTTTGCAGCCCTGCGCTCGACGGGGGATGCCCCGGCTTCCAACGGAGAAACCGCATCCAAGCCCGCGGCTACTGCCGTTGCCACCAAAGCCATCGTTGGCGATCCTTTCGAGCTCCGCGATCGCCTGCTATTGCCCGTTACCAACCGCACATTGCGCACGATCAAGAGGTCGCTGGTTGAACTCCAGAACCAGACCCTGGAGGAGCTGCGCGAAGTTGGCGAAGGGTGGCGTCCCGATCGTGCCGTCTTTGAGAGCTCATTCCATGGCGACCTCGAGGGACTGGCTCAAGAGGCCATGGTCGCCGGCGTCACCGCGGCGGCGGAATTGGCTGGGGCGTCTGCCGTCCCCGAAGCTGAGAAGGTGGCAACTACGAATCCCACCACAGAGGTGGCCGGCTCTTTGTTCGCGGAGGTTGACGATGTCGCACAGCGGGCGGCTTCTTCGGGTGCCGGCCATCGCCAAACCACCGCAGCCGTCTCGAGAGTCTTTCGCACTTGGCGAAGCGACGCGGCAGAGCGTCACTTGAGGGCGGCCTCGCTCGCCTCGTATCACGATGGCTTGCTGTCTGGCATGGAGGCACTCGAAGTTGCCTCTGTGAAGGGTGTAGCCGACGGCCGCATGTGCGCCGAATGCCCGGCTTCGGCAAAGGCCTCGTGGCCGCCGTCGGGCTCGACGCCAAAGGGGACCGGAATCCCCCCGGTGCACCTCGACTGCGGTTGCACCATCATCCCTGGTTAGGCGTTCCCAGCTAGCCGGTCAGCTCCAAGGCACGCCAGCCCGCCATCTCGACCCCCATATCGCCGATGTCTTTCCCGTACTGGATCAAGATCGGCGCGTAGAAGATGGCCCGGAAGCGGGCCCTGGCGTGCGTAGCGTCGTCGATCGCTCCGTAGGCGTCGAACAGGGCGTGACGGGCGTCACCGCTGAACCAGGAGTAGCCGATCGATAGGTCAATAGCGGGATCGCCTCGGTGGATGTCACCCCAGTCGATGATGCCGGTAGCGGAGACTCCGTCGGACAGTATGTGATACCCGTAGAGGTCGCCATGAACGATCGCTAGGTCCTGTCGCCAACCCTCGGCTTTGCTCAGATCACGGGCCAGCCCGATGGCGTTCCGTCCGTCTTCGGCCGGGACGATGTCATCGTCAATTAGGCGCTGGAAGCGCTCATCCACCTGTTCGAACCGAGCGTCGAGGTTGGCCTTGTCGTGAACGTCGTGGGGAATCTCGACTACTTCGGAATCACTGGCGTGCAGCTCCCTGAGGAAGGCTCCAACCTGGCTCGCCAGCTCCGCCGTCGCCGGAGGCGGATCGATGCGACACAGCACTTCGCCGGGGAGCTTGTCGTAACCCATCCACCGGAACGGATAGTCCTCGTCGGGCTCACCTGCGAATGCTGGGCTGGGTATGGGTAGCGACAACCTTGGTTGCAAGTACGGCAGCGCCGCCATTTCGTTGATGATCAGGGACCCAGCGAGGTGACGCACCGGAAACCGCAGTATCCATCGGTCGTTCAGGAGAAGGAGGCGATTGTCCCAACCTTGACCAAAGGGCACGAGGGAAGCGTCCGCATACTCGGGGAACTGCGAGGCAACGAGACGCCGCGCCACGGCGGTGTTGAAATCGATGTCTGGGTCCCAAGGGTTTGCCACGGCGTGAAGCTAACGGCCCCTGAGGCCAACGTGGATGCCACCCCTACACTCTTGCGGTGCTAACACGCGAATCGATTCCAAGGCCGCGCCCGGGGGTGAGGCGCGCCCTCACCGTCCTCGGCATCGCGGTGGTGCTGGGGATCCCTGCGTTGCGGTGGCTGTCCACGTTCTGGACCGACTTCCTGTGGTTCGACTCGGTGCAGCTCACCAGCGTGTGGCGCACGGCCATCCTTACCCGGATCGGCCTCGTTGTCGTGGCTTCGGCGATCGCGGCACTCGTCTTGTGGCTCAACCTGTGGCTGGCGGACAAGTTGTCGCCGCGCGTAGGCCTGGTCGATGCCACACCAGAAGAAGTCGTCGTCGAGCGATTCCAGGAGTGGGTGCAGCCCCGAGCCCGGCTGCTCCGCTTCGGAGTGGCGATTCTCTTCGGGATCCTCATAGGCCTGGCCGCAGGCGGTTGGTGGGACCACTACCTGCTGCTCCGGGAGTCCGTGTCCTTCGGCATAGACGATGCCCAGTTCGGCAACGACGTCGGGTTCTACGTGTTCCGACTGCCGTTCATCCGCGATGTCTTTGCATGGGCTTTCCAGTTGATCGTGATCACAGGCCTCATCGTTGCCGCGCTCCACTACCTCAACGGCGGCATCCGGGT
>JAUXJL010000271.1 GCA_030624805.1 Acidimicrobiia bacterium | reverse complement strand
TTCGTCGACGAGGCCAAGCAAGTGCTCCCCGGAGGAGTGGCCTCGTCATTTCAGGAGCAATCGCCTCACCCCATCTACGTCGTTGAGGGTCACGGCTCAAAGGTCGTCGACCTCGATGGCAACGGATACAGCGACTTTCACAACGGATTCGGGGTCATGGTCGTGGGTCACGCTCATCCCTTGGTTGCCGCAGCCATTGCTGATGTCGCCTCCAAAGGGACTCACTTCGCGGCGCCGAACGCGAGCGCCGTTCGAGTGGCCCGGGAATTGTCCCGGCGGTTCCGGCTTCCCAAGGTTCGGTTCTCGAACTCGGGCACCGAAGCCACCCTGGACGCAGTCCGCCTGGCTCGAGCTTTCACCGGCAAGGAGGCCTTGGTCAAGATCGAAGGCTCCTATCACGGCCACCATGACGCCGTTATGGTCTCGGTTCAGCCCGACCCGTCTAAAATCGGACCGCGTGCCCATCCGGTTTCGGTACCGCAAACGGCGGGGATACCACAGGCGCTATTGGATCTCACCGTGGTCGTGCCGTTCAACGATCCCGAAGCGCTCGATGCGACGCTGGCGGCCAATCCGGACGTCGGCACCATGATCATCGAGCCGATAATGTTGAACATCGGCGTAGTTCCCCCCAACGACGGTTACCTGGAGGCGGTCCGTGAGATCACCCGCAAACACGGTGTTGTGCTGATCTTCGATGAAGTCAAGACCGGAGCCACCATCGCTGCCGGGGGGGCGGTCGAGAAGTACGGGGTCATCCCAGACCTGGTTGCATTAGCCAAGGCCACGGGTGGGGGTACCCCAATTGGAGCAGTCCTCGGTACCGAAGAGATCATGGCCCAGATCGACGACGGGACGGTCGCCCAGATCGGGACCTTCAACGGCAACGCTCTGACAATGGCTGCAGCCGAGACGACGCTGATCGAGGTGCTCGATTCGGCTGCCTACGAGCGACTCGATCGAATCGGCGAGCGGATCCTGGCCGGGTGTCAGGACGTATGCGACCGCTATGGGCTGCCCGCCTACGCCGTCGGGGTCGCTTCCAAGGGATGTGTGATGTTCGCCGACGAGCCCGTCGTCGACTATCGATCGTACGCCGAACATTTCGACGATGCTCTCAACTATCTCGGCTGGCTCTACCACATGAACAACGGCGTCTACATGACACCCGGCGCCGACGAGCAGTGGACGCTCTCGGTGGTGCACAGCGATGCCGAGGTCGACCACTATGTGGCAGTGTTCGAGGAGTTCGCCAAGGACGTGACAAAGGCGTAGGCCGAAAGTAACGAAAGGGAGGCTGGAATGGAGCTGCTCAACCACATAGGAAGCTCGTGGCAGCCATCGTCTGACGGCGCCACCGACGAGGTAACGAACCCCGCTACCGCTGAGGTGCTGGCCACCGCCCCCGCCAGCACGCCGGCAGACGTGGACGCGGCCGTAGGGGCGGCGGCGGCGGCGTTCCCGGAGTGGGCTGACAAAACACCCCGTGAGCGATCAGAGGTTCTCTTCGAAGTCGCCGATGTGATCGAGAAGAACCTCGACGAGCTGCGGCGCCTGGAGGTCGACAACGTCGGAAAGCCAGTCTCGATCGTCGATTTCGAGTTCGACCTCACCGTCGACAACTGGCGCTTCTTCGCCGGCGCCGCCCGCCACATCGAAGGCAAAGCCGCCGGCGAATACTGGCCCGGTGC
The DNA here is from genome assembly GCA_030624805.1 of Acidimicrobiia bacterium. Taxonomy (GTDB): domain Bacteria; phylum Actinomycetota; class Acidimicrobiia; order Spongiisociales; family SHLN01; genus SHLN01. Next base: position 1,778 of record JAUXJL010000271.1, on the reverse strand, counting down.
CACCTCATATGTACGTCGCGATCCGCTGGGCGTGGTGGCAGCCATTACACCGTGGAATTACCCGCTCAACATGGCGACCTGGAAGCTGGGTCCTGCCCTCGCCGCCGGCAACACGGTGGTGCTCAAGCCATCCGAGGTCACTCCTCTCACGGCGGTCCGGCTCGCCCAACTACTCGAGGGAGTGCTGCCGACTGGCGTCCTCAACGTCGTGTGTGGCACCGGCCCCGTCGTTGGTGAGGCGATGTCGGCCCACCCGGACATCGCCATGATCTCTATCACAGGCAGCGTCGGGGCGGGAAGGGCTGTGGCACGCACTGCCTCGGACAGTCTGAAGCGTGTCCACCTGGAACTCGGAGGCAAGGCCCCGGTGGTGGTGTTCGACGACGCCGACGTTGGTGCGGTCGCTGCCAAGCTTCGCGAGGCCGGCTTCTACAACTCTGGCCAGGATTGCACGGCTCCGTGTCGGGTCATCGCCACCTCCGGCGTTCACGATGACCTCATCGATGCCCTCGACGACCAGATCAGCCAGATAACCGTCGGTGATCCGAATGATCCCGACATCGAGATGGGGCCGCTGGTGTCGGCCGTGCAACTCGACCGGGTCGCTGGATACGTCGATCGGGCCGTTGCGGAAGGAGCTCGACTCGTGACGGGTGGCAAACGAGTCGATGGCGCCGGGTTCTACTACGAGCCGTCGCTGATCGCAGGCGCAGACCAGAAGTCGGAGATCATCCAACGTGAGGTCTTCGGGCCGGTTCTCACCGTCCAGGACACTACCGACGAAGCCGACGCCCTCGCCAGGGCCAACGATGTCGACTACGGGCTCGCCGCCTCAGTGTGGACGAGCGATATCGGCCGCGCCATGCGGATGACGAAAGGGCTGCGCTTCGGAACCGTGTGGGTCAACGATCACATCACGATCGTCTCCGAGATGCCACATGGAGGTTTCAAAAACTCTGGCTACGGCAAAGACATGTCGGCGTATGCGCTGGAACACTTCACAGAGGTCAAGCACGTGATGATCAACCATGGGACATGACACATGAGAGAGAGCGGGGCCGTCGCAGTTTCGCTGCACGGGGTCACGAAGCGATTCGGCGAGGACATTATCGCGGTAGATAACGTGGACCTGGAGATTCGAGACGGCGAATTCTTCTCCTTGTTGGGTCCTTCTGGATGCGGCAAGACCACGACCTTGCGGATGATCGCCGGCCTCGAGTTCCCAACCGACGGGAGCCTAAAAATCTACGGTGAGGAAATGGGGCTGAGGCCGCCCAACAAGCGGCCGGTCAACACCGTGTTCCAATCGTACGCCCTGTTCCCCCATATGAACGTTGAGGACAACGTCGGGTTCGGTCTGCGCATGCAGAAGGTTGAGAACGCCGAGGTCAAGCACAAGGTGGAGGAGGCCATCGACCTCGTCCGCCTGGAGGGAAAGGGCAAACGAAAGCCGAGCGAGCTCTCCGGCGGTCAGCAGCAAAGGGTCGCCCTGGCCCGGGCGCTGGTGAATAAGCCGAAGGTCCTGCTCCTCGACGAGCCCCTCGGAGCGCTCGACCTCAAGCTCCGCCAGGCGATGCAGCTCGAGTTGAAGGATATCCAAAACGAGGTGGGCATCACCTTCGTCTACGTGACGCACGATCAGGAGGAGGCGCTCACCATGTCGGATCGGATCGGGGTCATGAACGAGGGCAGGCTCATCCAGGTTGGAGACTCGGAAGAGATCTATGGGTCACCGTCGAACCTGTTCGTGGCCAGCTTCGTTGGGGAGATGAGCTTCC
>JAUXJL010000208.1 GCA_030624805.1 Acidimicrobiia bacterium | reverse complement strand
GACTCGGGTATATAAGTGGGGGGCCGAAGCAGCCGAGCCATCTCCTCGGATGAGACACCGGGTGGCAGCCGCAGCAGATCCTTGACGGCGAGGATCCCAAGGATCTCGTCGTGGGTGTTCGCAACCACGGGAAAGCGGCTGTGTCCGGTGGCCATGACAGCGTCCTGTACGGCTCTTAACGTGATCGGAGCCGTCAGGGACACCATGTCGACCCGCGGGGTCATCACCTCTCGGATCGCTCGGTCGGCCAATGAGAAGAGGGCGTCGATGATTTCGCGTTCGGCCGCCTCGATTTCCCCCGAACTCTCGCTGAGCGCTGCCAGGGCTCGTATGTCGTCTTCAGTCACAGGGGTCAGCCCGCTGCCCAGGTTGATGCGAAACAGACGAAACAGCCTCCGGGTCAGCCACGTAAACGACGTACTGATGGGTTGCAGGATCTTTGACAGTGTCGAGATGGGTCCTGCCACCAACAAAGAGAACCGCTCGGGGTGCCTCTGAGCGAGCGTCTTGGGCCCGATTTCGCCGAAGATCAAGATGACCCCGGTGAGGGCCACCGTTACGATCCATGGACCCCACGACTCGCCGGCCAGGTCAATTAGGACGACCGTGGCCACCGACGCAGCCAGGATGTTCACGAAGTTGTTGCCGATGAGCAGCGTGCTGAGCGTGCGGTCCGGATTGGCTAGCAGGGCTTCGAGTTTTTGACCGCGGCGATCGCGAGCGGCGAGCTGATGAACCCGCTCTCGCTGAATGCCGATGATGGCCGTCTCCGAGCCGGAGAAGACGCCCGAGGCCATGATGCATGCGGCCAGGATGCCGAGGTACAGCAGGTTTAAGCCGCTCACGGGCCGGCTGCCGCCTCCTCGGTGAGCACTGCAGCGACGGCTTCTCGCAGTTCGGCGCTGTCGAAGGGTTTCTGTACCCAGGCGCTGGCGGCTGCTCGTCTCGCTAAGAATGTGTCGGCACTGCGGTCGAGCAGGAGCACGATCGGCAGGTCTGGGAATTCGGGTGCCAGGGCGGCCTCTTTGAGAGATCGGGCCATCGCCATGCCGCCCATCGAAGCAACCTGCAAGTCGATCACGGCAACGTCGGGCTCGAATGCTGTCACCGCATCGATCAGGGTGCGCGGGTCGTGATGATCGGCTAGCTCAAAGCCGGGCAGGCTAAGGGCCGCGTGAACATCGTTGGTCACCCACGGCGTGTCGGCTACCACCAGGACCTTTGGCATACCGGCAGAGTAGCTGGTTCTATCCAAAGAGGATCACCGTCCCTCTCTGACGACGAGGGAACAATCCACCCCTAGCCTCCCGCGCCGGGTAGGGGGAGATGACCGTTTTTTCCCCCCAGCAGAGCTGCGGGGAAGGCACCGCTCGCCGAGGGTCGAGGGGGGTCGGTTCGATCCAGAAGGCCTTGGAAAATCAGTCCCCTGCCCGCGATCGGCTCAGGTTGTAGCTGCGCCAATCGTGGGCTTGAGCTCGCTCGGCTTGGGAGGCATGTTGTAGCTGCTCCAGCTCCTGCAGCAAACCGGCAGGAAGCCGCGCCGCGTTCGCCTCTAGAACCGCGAAGGCGTCCGTGCTCAGCTGGTTGGTGAGGTAGGCCAGGTCGATCTCGGCTCCATGCCTCACAAAGCGGTCAATGTTGGTGCGGGCGATGGTTGCGTCGGGGTTGACGACGTTGAGGGCGGCCACCAGGACGAGTGCGGACAGGAACGCACCGGTACCAAACACGGCGCGATGGCCAAGCAAAACGGTGAGAACCGTCCACAACAAGAGAAAACCGATCCAAAGCATGATGGCGAACGCATAGAACCGAAGCTCCGTAAGGCCGAACTGGTCCACATAGAGATCCATACGCCTGACGGCACTCACAAGGACGACGCCGGTCAGGACCACAAGCGCACCCTGTAGCCCGTTCACGAGCCGGGCTGCCGGCGTACCTTCGGGATGGGCCCACCAGTCCAGGAATAGGACAAGACCGAGCACAAATGCCGCGACGACGACGAGCTGAAAGAATCCTTCCCGGGCGTACTCGGACCGGGTCAGGCCACCAGTTTGTTCCACGACGTCGGATCCGCCGAAGAGATAGGCGAACTGGACAAGCACAAAGAGGGCGAATAGGGCGTTGAGCAGGCCGAGGACGGTGGCCGTCTCAGTGGCTCCGAGTCGAAGTGTGTCGGGACGCACCAGGGCGGTGAGACCATTGCTGCTCGACCCATAGCGGAGCAGTCCAATGAGCATCCATCCGATGGCGACCGCCACAACGACCGCCCACATCACTTGGCCGAGATCCAGGTCTACTCCAACCACATCCTCGGCAAATGCAGCAAATACAGGGTCGGCCGACGCGAACAAGCCGAGAAATAGTGCGAGAGGAACTACGGCAATGGCGATCCCGCGCACGTATGGCTTGGCTCGGGCCCATCCCCCGGTCGGCATGAGGCCCGCGTGGGGGACATCTACCCGGAAGAACTCTCCGGTCTGAGCGAGTGCCTGAACCGTGGTCACGAGACCGGCCCGGGGGTAGTCCATGATTCGTAAGTCCCATAGTCGGCCCGACGAGTACAGGAAGGCGGCGCCGAACAAAAGCGCGACGACCGTCAGCACGTTGAGTGTGGCGAGCACAGGTGAGGCTCGGAAGGTCACAAAGAGTCCGAAGAGGACCATGAGGCCGGCGAGGAGGCGGCTGGCGATGCTGGGCGGGTGATCCGTGAACGATGCGGACACGATGAAGAGGCCCGCGATAACGGTGGCAGCGATGGTGAAGCCGAGTCCGAGCGGAGCCCCATTGAATAGTGAATTGTGGAGCAGCACCTCAACAAGTGCGGAGACGACACCCGCCGCCAGCCATACTCTCCCGGCCCTCTGGAACACGACCGGTTGCGGTCTACCTTCCAATGATTCGATACCCGCGGTCATTCCCGGTCCTTCCGTCACCTGAGGTATCGACGGTCTGTGGGGGCTGTCGGGTTCCCGGCACCGAGGTTCGGCGGGCTCCGTATCATCATCCCGATGTTTCGCCGCCTGATCCTTACGTGTGTTGCTGCGCTCTTGTTTGCGTCCGCCATCCCGGCTGGTGCTCAGCAAGAGCGGTCCATCGACGTCATCAAGGTGAGTGGACCCCTCGATGAGCGAATGGTCGACTTCGCCATGGACACCATCGAGGAAGTGGCACCGACCTCTGAGCTCATCATCATCCAGCTCAACTCACCGGCAGCCTTGAGTGCGTCCCTGCTTGACCTCGCCCTCAACCTTGATCGGGCACAAGCACCGGTGGCTGTGTGGGTTGGCCCGGAAACCGCAGTTGCCTACGGGGGAGCGGCCTTGTTGCTGCAGGCCTCGCCGATCAAGCTGGCAGCGCCGGGAGCGAAGATCGGTGCACTCCTTCCGGTTGGTTTTGAGGAGCCGCTGTCGTCCTTCGATCCTTCCGTTCGGATTGATCCCGGGTTCACCGGCGGGCCGCACGTGCCCGATCATCTATACGAGGAAAGAGCGACGGTGGAAGGTCCCATTGAGGCTCTGGTAGACGAGGTTTACCCGTCGCTTACCAACATCATTCAGGCGCTCGACGGTCGGGTGGTTGGGTTCGGAGACGACGTGCGAACTCTGGAAATCACCGAAACCGTTACCGAGGACGGAGTCCAACGGCAACGTCCAATCACAACTCGCTTCCACGAGCAAGGTTTCGTCGATCGTGCTCTTCGACTGAGCCTGTCTCCCGCCATTGCTTACTGGTTCCTGCTCCTCGGTCTGTCGGTGGCCGCCTTTGAGTTCTATGCAGCCGGAGTGGGCGTGGCGGCGGCGGTGTCGGTGCTCATCATCTTCTTGAGCGGGTACGGGATTTCGGTGCTGCCCGTCAACTGGTGGGCGCTCGGGCTCGGTGTACTCGGCCTCGGCCTCTATCTCTACGATTTTCAGAGAATTCAGATGCGGTTGGCGTCTCTCCTGGGAACGGTTGCCATGCTGGTTGGGGCACGCTATTTCGTCTACGAGCCACCTCAGCTTTCAACCGCGTGGTGGAGCGCAGTGTTGATTGTCCTCTCGGTCGCCATGTTTTTCCTGTTTGCGATGACCACCGTGGTACGAGCCCGCTTTTCAACCCCAACAATTGGCCGGGAGCACCTCATCGGCAAGACAGGAACGGCAGAGACAGCCGTTGCCCCTGAAGGTGTCGTGCTGGTGGACGGTGCCCGTTGGAAAGCGAACTCCCGTCGAGCTTCGGGCATAGATCCCGGTGACCAGGTGGTCGTTGCAGCAGTTGAAGGGATCATTCTCGAAGTCGACCCGATCGAAGAGCCGGCTTCGCCGAGCTAGGATTTGCCGGCCGATCCATTCGAACGTGTTGTTGCTACGGCTCTCTTGAGCCCGCTACCGGTAGATGCGTTCACTACTCTGCGTGGCCGCTGGGCGGGCAGGTGT
>JAUXJL010000228.1 GCA_030624805.1 Acidimicrobiia bacterium | reverse complement strand
TCGGAGAGACCGAACAATTCGCAGGCTTCGAGCTGACCTACATCGCACCGTTCGAGCGCACCAGCGCCAACAAGACGGAACTGGGCGCCACCGTCCAACTGTCTCGGGACGGTCGGGTCATCGACACGCTCGAACCCCGATTGAACTCATTCCCCAATCGAGTGCAGCCGATTGCCACCCCCGACATTCACACCGACTTGAGCGGTGATGTATATCTCAGCTTGACGCGAATCAACGAGTCGGCCATCGGTCTCGACCTGTGGCGTTACCCCTTCCAATACCTCATCTGGCTTGGCGGGTTCATCATCGTGGCAGGAGGGATGTGGTCCCTAGCCATGCGCAAGGTGTCCCGAAGCCGGCCGGTCATCGCCGAAAGAGTCGACGCATGACGATGGTCGACGAAGAGGCGGGCACCCAAGTGACGGACCCGCACATTGTCCGACGAGCTCTCGCAACAGCCCTCACCATCGTCCTGGCGTCAATCGTGATCGTGGGTATCGCAGTCGGGCCCGACCAGCCCGGCGATCGAGTCGAGTCGTTAACCGCCATCATCAGGTGCCCCCAGTGCCAGGGCGAGTCCATAAAGGATTCCTCGGCACTCACGGCTCGCACGATGCGCACAATGGTGGCCGAGCAGGTTGGCGAGGGTCAAACAGACGAAGAAATCCTCGACTTCTTCCGGGGGCTGTATGGGGACCAGGCCATCCTCGACCCGGGCCTATCGGCATCAACAATCGCCTTGTGGGCAATCCCGGCGCTTGCCCTCACCGGGGGTGTGGCAGCGGTCGCCTGGCTAGGCCGGGACCGGCGCAGACAATGAGGACTCGACGGCAACTCGAGGAGCAACTGGCCCAAGCCCAGGTGGACATCACCGAGGTCACCGAACAGCTGGCGGCCGGGGAGCTCGACGCGGCCATCGCAGAAAAGCTTCGTGAACGATATCAGCGCGAGATAGAACGGATCACTCAGCAGGCGGCCACTGCCCCCGATGACGAAGCCCCATCCGGCTCCCGAAGCCGGCTCGTAGTTGGGATGGCGGTGATGGCAATCGCCATCATTGGCATCGTTGTGGTTTCGGCCCTGGCCATCGAAGACCGGGAGCCGGGCCAGTTCGCCACCGGCAACATTGAGGGTCGAGACCTCTCGGAGGTGACCACGGCCGAAATGGAGGACGTGATCGCCGAGTTCCCGAACGTTCTCGACATGCGACTGGCGCTGGCCCGGCGTTACTTCGACGCCGGTGACCTGTCCCGGGCCCTCCCCCACTACCTCACGATCCTGGAACAGGACCCCGAAAATCCCGAAGCCAACGCCACCCTGGGATGGATGACCTTTGTTTCGGATTCGACTCAATCTGAGACGGCAGCCACCTTTGTCGAGCGGGCCCTCGACTCCGCACCGGGATACGCTCAGGCCACTTTCTACCTGGCGAACATTCGTCTGTACGGCCTCGATGATGCCCCGGGTGCCCGGCTCCTGTTAACCGAGCTGCTCGAAGTCGACGACCTCCCCGATGACGTGGCGGCCGCTCTCCAGATCATGATCGAAGACGCGGGTGGGACGACATGACAAGCGAGACGCCACCTCTGGAGAATGCTCGGAGCAGCAAGCTCTGGATAGTGGCCGCCGCCCTGTTGCTCATTGGGCTGCTCACCGCAGCCGTGTTTGCCTCTCGCTTCGGAGATGATCCGAACTTTGTCGAGTCACCGCTCATCGGCCAACCCATGCCCGCCATCACCCTCGAGGCGCTCGATGGCTCCGAGCCGGTTCATTTCCCCGACCTGGCCGGCAACATCTCGGTTGTGAACTTCTGGGCGTCGTACTGCTTTCCCTGCCGGAGCGAGCACGGACTACTAGCCGAAGCGGCCAGGCAGTTCGATTCGGTCAACTTCGTCGGTGTCGTGTTTCAGGACACGCCCGACCGCGCCAACGAGTTCCTCGATGAGCTCGGCCGCGGCTACCCCCACGTGCTTGATCCAGATTCGCGAGGCGCCATCAATTTCGGGGTCTTTGGCATACCGGAGACATACTTCGTCAACGAAGAAGGTGTGGTGGTAGCAAAGATCGTCGGCGAGCTTCAGCCCGGGGTGCTCGACGACACGCTGAGCCGCATTATCCTGGGAGAGCGACCGGGCACTCGAACACTCGGAACCGTGCTCGAGCAGGAAGACGGCGGCAACGCCTCCGGCTGACGCGGGCAGTTGCCAAGCAACTCCTAGCTCAAGGCGACAAAAACCTCCGGCGTTGCTGTGGAGTCGCCAAGCAACTCCTAGCTCAAGGCGACAAAACCTCCGGCGTTGCGCCAACGCGGCAAACCCCTAGCTCGGATCAACTGCCAGGTCTTGGCTCAACTGAGCTGCTCGCTCCAACACCCGGCGAGCGGCACCGGAGTCGACCGACTCGGCGGCCAGATCCATCGCCTCCCGGAATCCATCGGCCAACCCTGACGCAACGATGGCCGGGGTGGCGTTGACCAGCACAATGTCCCGCTTGGGCCCACTCTTGCCATCGAGAATTGAGCGGGTGATGGAGAGGTTCTCGGTGGCGTCACCACCTGCCAGGTCACTCATGGATGCTCGTGGTACTCCAAAGTCCTCGGGTGTCCATTCGGCGTGAGTTATCTCACCTTCTCTAAGCCGGTAGATGTAGGACGGTCCCGTGGTCGTGAGCTCATCCAGACCGTCTTCTCCGTAGAAGACGAAGGCCGACCGCGCTCCTCTATTGCCCAGCACTTCGATCATGAGCGCCGCCATCGCCGGGTCCGAGGTTCCCACCGACATGAGCTTGGCCCCGGCCGGGTTGCAGAGTGGCCCTAGAAAATTGAACACGGTCCGAACCCCAAGCTGGCGCCGGACCGGCCCGGCAAATCGCATGGCCGGGTGATAGTGGGGAGCGAACAGGAACCCGAATCCGGTTTCCTTGATCATTTGGACGGTTGCTTCCGGTTGGAGATCGAGCACGAACCCGAGCGCTTCAAGCAGGTCGGCCGAGCCGGTCTTCGACGAAGCGGCCCGGTTGCCGTGCTTGGCGACCTTGGCGCCGGCTCCGGCCACCACGAAGGCTGCCGTGGTTGAGATGTTGAACGTGCCGGCCTGGTCGCCGCCGGTGCCGACCACGTCGACAACCGGTTCACCGGCATCCACCGTGAGGGCCGCCTCATACATGGCATCCACGAGACCGGTCATCTCCTCGGAGGTCTCGCCTTTGGAACGGAGCGACGTGATGAACGCCGCGATCTGGGCCTCGGTCGCCTCACCGCTCATGATCTCGGTCATTACCCCATGCGCTTGTTGGCGCGAGAGGTCGGTTCCCGCCATGAGAGGGTTGAGAATCCCGGGCCAATCGAAGTCAGACATGGCCCGTCACGGTAGTCGTAGCGCGATCGACCCGCCGCTGGAATAGATTGCAGGCATGGCACGTCAGGTTCTACTCCCCGACCGGGTCTTCGATTCAGTTACCGGCCAGATGTTGGAGAACTATGTTGTGATCATCGACGACGACCGGATCGTGGAAGTGTCGCCGGCGGCCGCTACCGATGAGAACGCCACGACCAGCCTTCCCGGTTTCACTGTGCTCCCCGGCCTAATCGACGTCCACACCCACCTGGCGGTCCCCCTCGACGACGGTCAGGGGTATGCTGCCGTCGTCCAGCGCACCGGCGCCCAGGATGCTCTCATCGGTGTGAAACACGCAGGACAGACCATCAACGCAGGCTTCACCACCGTTCGGGACATCGGAGTCTGGCGGGCATTTACCGACGTCGCCTTACGAAATGCCATAAACGAGGGATGGGTTGCAGGACCACGCATGGCGTGCGCCGGAGCGTTCGTAACGTGCCCCGGCGGGGGCGGCGACATCACGGGCCTGGCTGTGGATATCGACGAGGTACTACCCCGCGAGCTTCGCTTCGGCGTCGTCAGCGGAGTTGACGAGATGCGAAGCACAGTCCGCCAAATCTTCAGATACGGGGCCGACTTCATCAAGGTTCTAGCCACTGGGGCGGTGCTCACGTCCGGGACTAATCCGGGAGCGCCCGAGTTCACCGAGGACGAGCTACGCGCTGCGGTCGAGACAGCCTCGGAGGCCGGCAGCTATGTC
>JAUXJL010000211.1 GCA_030624805.1 Acidimicrobiia bacterium | reverse complement strand
TTGCTTGTGGGCCGACCTCGATTGGGTGGGAATGGTGATGCCACTCGTAGCCGCAAACGCTTCGGCGACATCATCGGGCGTGAAATATTTGAGGGCGGCCGCATACACGTGGGACGGATCGTGCCGAAGCCCGAGGATTAGCATCATGTTGGCAAGGTCGACCGCCTGGCGCCACGGGGTTGGTCGGACCGTGGCGAACGCCACGTCGATCAGCTTGACCTCGCCATGGTGCACCATGACGTTGGCCGGTTTGATATCTCGGTGGGCCAATCCGGCGTCCCATAGTTTGCGAATGATCAGCAATCCCTGATCGATGATCTCATCATCGACGATGGCGTCGCCCAACTCTTCTGCCCCGAGGAGAAACTCGGTTACAAGCAGGTACTCGCGCTCTGGCGTGATCTCAACGATGCCGTATGGCTGGGCCGACGGCAGCTCTGCCTCTTCCATCCGGAGCAGGATGTAATCCTCGTATTCGACCAGTCTCCGGACCGACGAGAACTTGACCTCATCCTCGAGCGACCCGATGAGGATGGTGCGGCCGACTTTGTACCACCGGTCCGAGCGGAGGTGTGTCTGCGAGTACAGCTTGGCGAACAAGTCCAACTCGGGATCGCCGGGATCGCTACTTGCCACCGTCAGTCGAAGTGGCGTCGAGCCCCCCGACCCCTCGAGCCCGAAGGGCTCGAGGTTGAGCACCTCAATGCCGAGCTGGTCCTGCACCGCCCGCTTGATTGCCGCCCCCCGGGCACCTCCGACATCGAGATGAGCCGTCACTCCCCGCTTGTAGACCACCGGAAAGACCGACTCGGGCACGAAAAGCTTAAAAACGAGCACAGCGACGGTGAATCCGAGTAATGCGGCGAAGATGGCATCACTCGGATGGTCGACACCAAGATACAGCCGAGCCAAGATGAGAAACCCAACGACAATCTCTGCCAGGGTCATGAAGCGGTTCCGGCCGGAGCCCTTGGGGAACAGCGACATGCCCATCACGCCGAACGTCACCGCCAGCCCCGCCACCGGCGCCGAAGGATGGCTGTAGCCGGTCCAGGGGCCGATGATGTCCACGAGGGGCCGGGGCCGGGCAATCGCGGTTTCGAGGCCGGTTACCACAATCGACACAATGAACAACGCCGCTAGGAACCCAAACAGGTGCCGCCACCGCTTGTAGAAGATGAGCACCAGAATGGTTCCCCACCGCAACGGCCGAATGAACCACTGGGATCCGAGGGCATGGAGCCCGTCCATCACAGTGCTGGCCGTTGTGGAGCGTAGATCCTCGAGCCGGCGCAGCACCGTCAAGTCCCGGTCGGTCCACCAGTTGGTGGTCTCCGGAAACGCAAAAAGCGAGATCCAAATCACGACCATCGTCACACCGGTGCCGATCCAGAACCACCCGCTGGCTCGAAGCTCTCTTGGGAGCGGCGGCTTCTCACCGGAGGGCCGGCGGCGGCGCCCGCTCAGCCGAAGAGAACCGATCTTGAGCTCGCGGCGAGAACCAATGCCGGCCAGCTCAGACTCCGTTTTCCTGAATTGCCCCGCGGGGCTTGAATCGTTGTCGGTCACCGTCCCCCGATCCTACGTTTTGATTCCGATCATGCTGGTCGTAGCACGAGTTTTCATCGTCGACTTGCCATGATGGCAGTGACCGCGTTATGGCCCATAGTGGTTCATCTGGGCGGCCGCCCAGCGTGGGACCCTCGGCTAGTTTTGACCGGGCGGCACCGTAAGGAAGCGCTCAATGTCAGACGAACGCAAGAAACGAGCGTGGCTTCCTCCGCGGTGGTTCGTTCGCCTTGCCTGGTCCACGCACCGGGGGTTGTATCGCGTTACCCGTGGCCGGGTCGGATTATGGCGTCCGAAGGCCAACCGCTGGGGCACGATGCGTCTCACGACCATTGGGCGTCGCACGGGCCTGGAGCGGAGCGTGATGGTGGGCTATTTCGAGGATGGTCCGAACCTGGTCACGATGGCGATGAACGGCTGGGCTGACGGCGAGCCTGCGTGGTGGCTCAACCTCCAAGCGCATCCTGATGTCAGCGTCGATATCGCCGAGGGCCGACGCACAGTCAGGGGGCGGGCTGCAGAGGGAGAGGAACGGTCGCGACTGTGGGTCCGGTGGCGCGAAATCGACACGAACTTGGACGCCTACGCGGCGCGCCGATCCGCTGAAACCGCTGTTGTGATCCTGGAGCCATCGCCCGACCCTAACGGATGATGCATCGGTTTCCAGTGCCCGGTCGGTTTCCAATCCCGGGCCCTACCCCAGGTGCTCCACTGGGAACGTGAAACGTGGGAGACATTCGCTTTCGCCATGTACATCGGGGTGTCGGCCCGACTCGCATCTCCTTCAGCGTCACAGTTCGCTCCGTCTATGGCTGCCCAGTTCCGACGGGGAGGGACCCCGGCCTCATCGGAAGAGGATCACGATTGCCAGGGTGAGTATCACCAGATTGCCGAAAATGACCGCAACTGCTTGTGCCCGCTCAGTCAGCCGATCGCCCGCCAGGGCACCGACACCGGAAAGCAGCGTCTGCCAAGACAAAGACGCCAGGAAGGCGCCGACAACGAAGAAGACCCCCTCAACGGCCGACAGGTCATCGGCAACCCCGAGACCGACAATGACGGCCGCGAAGTAGACGATGGTGGTCGGATTGATGATGGTGAGACCAAGGAACCTGGCGTAGGTGCCGGCCAGCTCCCGCCGATCGGGGAAGGAGAATTCAACCGGTCGCTGCTTGCTACGCACCCGACGCAAGCCGGCCACGGCGATAACGGCCAGGATGACGGCACTTGCGATCCGCAAGGGCTGATTGATGGACTCGACCAGCTCGGCGAGGGCCGCCCCACCCACGACGGCCAGGCCGGCATACAAGAGGTCGGCCGTGGCCGCCCCGGCACCGGCGAAGAAGGCGCATCGGAACCCGCACCTGATGCCAACTTCAACGATGAGGACCGCGATGGCCCCGACCGGGATGGCGATTCCATATCCAGCCAGGATCCCGGTGAGAAACGCGTCCATCTGAGACGAATATAGGAGCAGCTCAGGGGAGATACTGCCGCTCGGATACGGATCTGGGTTTGCACAGCGCGATTTCATCGAGGCTGCGACCAACGGTGGAGCCACCACCTTGTATGGCGCAACGACTGAATACCAGGCTCAGCTTCAACAGGTGCTCAGCGAGGTCGATCCCGAACTCCCCATTCAGATTGAGGAAGCCCCGCGCGATGCCGGATGCGAAAGCTAGGAATGACCCCGAGGAGGGAGTGGGACCAGTCAGGATTAAACGCTTGGTTCACCGAGCTGGGCCGTAGGGCCGGTCTCAGGAACCGTGGAAGGGGTTGCAGTTTCTCATTATTCTCATCAGGGAAGCAACGAAAGAGAATCAGAGGCAAACGATGTATCAGGACAGCACGGTTAGCGCAGACGAGACTGGTATCACGATCAATCGCTATGGGCTCACCGGCGAGAAGCGGATCAGTTATGACGAGATTTCATCGGCCACCGTGTTCAACATCGGTACTACCGGCCGGTGGCGATTGATCGGGGCCGGTCCCAACCGGTTTCGGAGTTGGTACAACTGGGACCGGTCGCGCCGGGGCAAGACCAAAGCAATAGAGATCGACACTGGTGGCTTCTTCCATCCGACCGTTACGCCGGACGACACCGACGCTTTCATCGCTGCGATCTCCGACCATGTCAAAGTGACTTGACTCAGGGCCGAAGAATGTACAGATCGTCCGGATCGACGAGTGGACTAGCCGGTAACAGTCCGCTAGCGACATTTGTGTGCGGGTTATCGCAGCTCGTTCGGATTGTGGGACTGAAGCACCCATATCTCTACCCTGCTGGTTCTCGCTCTGGCAAGTTGTCGGAGCGCATGTCTGGCCAGGCGCGCTAGACGCTCCAGCGACCCATCCCGGTCGCGTTCTCCCCGACTCAGGAGGCCGGTCTGGGGTGACAGATGCACCAACGCCGCCCTCAACCGCCCCAGATCACTCGTTATACGTCCCACGAGCGGGTGCCTGGCAGGCACATCAAAGGTGCAAAATCCAACGCTGAGCGCCGCACATGTGGTCGGTTGATGGCCTTCGATGTTCGTGCCCGCCGGCGCGGGAGATGGTGAGGCTAGGGTCGGGGGGTGCGGCTTGGTCAGCTCACTACCGGTGGTTACAAATCTGTTCCGGCCTGTTCGGCTACGCGTAGGGAACCCCGATCAGACCTCGCTGGGACCCTCGTCAAGGGCGCCCTCGGTGGCACTTCCCTCCCGGCCGCCCTGGTCCAGACGGAAGGGCGGGTAGCGGTCAGTCATGAGGCTGGCGTATGCGACGAC
>JAUXJL010000026.1 GCA_030624805.1 Acidimicrobiia bacterium | reverse complement strand
GTCGGCTGCGCTCGGAGATGCCGGCGCTGAAACTTCAGAGGACCGGGGTTCGACTCCCCGCACCTCCACGAAAAAGGGCCCCTCCGGGGGCCCTTTTTGTAGGCCGCGCTCGCTTTCAGGCTTCCGGACAAGCCGAGGGGACCGAAGAACCCCCCGACCCCCGAACCCGCCAAGTCAGCGACACCTTCCCCCCGGACAAGCCAAGCAACGCCGCAGGCGTTGCCGGGACCAACAGATCATGGCTCCACCCCGGGCAGCGGGTTCTATCGCCTGCGGCGCGTAGCGCGGTCCATTTCTCGCTGTTGTTCTCGTTTCTTGATCGATTGGCGTTTGTCGATGGTTCGTTTGCCTTTGCCGAGAGCGAGCTCCACCTTGGCGCGTCCGTTCAAGAAATAGACGCGGGTTGGGACGAGGTTGAGACTTTGTTCGCGCAGCTTCTCCCCGATGCGGACGATCTCCCGTTTGTGGAGGAGCAGCTTGCGGGGACGGGTTGGCTCGTGGCCGCCGTCGCGGGCATAGGTGTAGGGCGGGATATTCATGGACTCCAGCCACAGCTCACCGTCGCGCTCGAAGGCGTAGGCCTCATTGATCGAGGCCTTCCCCTCCCGGAGACTCTTCACCTCCGACCCGACCAAGACCATGCCGGCTTCGAATGTGTCGACAATCTCGTAATCGAATTTGGCCCGCCGATTCGAAGCGACGACCTTCTGGCTCACCCGAAGTAAACAGCGGGATCGGTGTGGGCCCCGCTGATGCGGACTTCGAAGTGAAGGTGTGGACCTGTCGAGAGCCCGGTGCTGCCCACGTATCCGATCAGGTCCCCCACTACGACGCGGTCCCCGTTGCTCGCCACGAGCGACGACTGGTGGGCGTAAAGGGTTGCCAGCCCCCCGCCGTGATCGATGATGATGGTGTTGCCATACCCACCGCGCGGACCTGCATAGATAACGCGGCCGCTGGCAGAGGCAGATATCTCTTGGCCAGAGTTGCCATCGATGTCCAATCCCGTGTGCATGCGGCTGTATCCGAGAATGGGATGCAATCGGGGGCCGTATCCGGACACAATGATCGACGGATTCAGTGGCGGAAAGAGCTCCCCGGGAGCAATGCCGCCCCGCTCCTGTTCCCTGGCCAAAAGCGCAACGAGTGCCTCCTGCTCGGCCTCTAAGCCTTCGACCTCGATCTCGATGTGTGCGATCTCGTTCTTAACAGTCTGGAGCAATGCCTTCTGGTTGATGAGCTCGGCTTGGACCTGGCGCTGGTTCTCCTCGACAATCACCCGCTGCTCTTCGGCCTTCAGCTGGGCAATGTCGAGGCGCCCGAGCTGCTCATTGAGCGTTGCTTTCTGTTCCTCGATGAGATCGACTTGTTGCAGCTGTACACTCCGCAGCTCCTCGAGCACGTCGAGCGCCTTGTTGGTTTCTTCGATTACCGCCGACCCATATCTGACCGCCACGGCAGCCTCTTGCACACTCTGAAAATCGAAGGTGGATTCGATTTGGCCACCACCCCGCTTGAACAGCTCAACCGCTTGGATAACGACCATGTCATGGGTGACGGCAATCTCACCAGACGTTCGCTCCAGATCGGCCTCGCGCTGAGTGATCTCAAGTTCCGTGAAGGAGACGGATGCCTGGGTTTCGGTGATTGCGACGTTGAGGTCGGCCAGGGCGACTTCAGCTGCGTTCAGTTGAGAGAGAATCTCGCTCATGCGCCTGTTCGTCCCTGAGATCTGATTTCGCCAGTAGGACACGTCACCCTCGGCGTTGGCCATTTCGGCCTCGAGACGCTCAATCTCGGCGGCAGTTTCGGCCAGCTCATCCTGGATAGCGTTTTGAGCAGCCACCGGGCTAACCATTGTGGCCAGTAGCAGCCCGGCTAAGAGGGCCGCGAGACGTTTCACCGAGATTCCTGCAGGTATCGTCGGAGCCCGACCAGGCTTCCGACGGCTCCGGCAACCGCCCCGAACGCGAGCACAATGAGCCCCCGACTGAGGAGAAACGAATCGGGCACCTGGGTGTCGATGATCCCAAGGTCCAGGTTGGAGATGAACCAACGGTATCCGAACCACCCCGCCAGGACCGCCAAAGCACCTCCGACCAGCCCTTCGATCAGGCCTTCCACCAGGAATGGCGTGCGCACGAACCAGTTGGAAGCCCCAACGAGTTTCATGATGCTGATCTCCTCGCGGCGGGCATAGATTGCCATCCGAACCGTATTGGAAATCATGACTACCGCCGACAGGCCGAGCGCAACGCCAAGTACGATGCCGCCTGTGTTGAGGAGGCGTGACGCCTCGAGAGTGTCCTCGACTGCGTCAGAAGCTTCGACCACGCCGTCGACACCCCCGATGGACCCGAGCCGGGCCACCACCGCGGTGTGGGTCTCGTTATCGGTCAGCTCCACCCGCACCGAAGCTGGCATCGCGGCCGGGTCGACTTCTTCCACCAGCGCGGGGTTGTCGGCAAACATGGCCTGGAACTCTTGCCAGGCCTCGGCTTTGCCGACATACAGCGCCCGCTCCACTTCCTCCCAGGAGTTGACCTCGTTGGTGATGAGCGTGTGGCCGGCAAGGTCACCATCGTCGAGCCAGGCGATAATCGTGATGCCCTCCTGCCAGCGGGCGGCGGAATTGCGGCCGACTTCGTTGACGACCAACGCCATATAGGTCATGAAAAGCGATACGAACACGGCGAGGATCGCTCCCAGTACCAACAGAACATTGCGCCGAAGGTTGGTGGCGGCCTCACCAACAACGTACTCAGCCCTCATCTGCGTCTCCGGGTGCCACCACCGCGTCTTCGACAGGCTCGACAACGGGCTCGGCCCCTTGCTGACCATTTGACTCGACAAACGCAGGGCCATCCAGATCGGTGGCGGCCGTCGCCGGGCTTGGGCCCTCGTAGACGCCACGTGGCTCGTCCCGCACGATCCGGCCTCGCTCCAGCTGGATGACTCGCCTCCGCATGGCATCGACAATTGCATGGTCGTGAGTAGCCATCACCACCGTCGTGCCGGTGCGGTTGATCCGATCGAGCAGCCGCATGATGCCAACCGACGTGGCCGGATCGAGGTTCCCCGTCGGCTCATCAGCCAGGAGAATGAGTGGCCGGTTCACGAAGGCGCGGGCGATTGAGACTCGTTGTTGCTCCCCGCCTGAAAGCTGTCGCGGCAGTCGCTCGGCCTTCGAGGCCAATCCGACGAGCTTCAACACCTTCGGGACCTGCTGGACCACCATGCCGCGGGGGCGGCCGATTACTTCGAGGGCAAAAGCCACGTTCTGGAAGACGGTCTTATTCGGGAGAAGCTTGAAATCCTGGAACACGGTGCCGACTGAACGGCGCAAGTAGGGGACCTTCCAATCGGGAAGCTCGGCGATATTGCGACCAGCCACCCAAATCTCGCCGTCGGTCGGCTTCTCTTCACGCATCAGCAGCCGGATGAGGGTTGATTTGCCTGAGCCGGAGGGGCCCACCAGAAAAATGAACTCCCCTTTTTGGATACCGGCCGTGGCATCACGGATCGCGACGGTCGAGCCGTCATACACCTTGCTGACACCTTGCAGGCGAATCATCGGGAAACTCCGAGGGAGGGCTGCCGTGATCGGCTCAAAAATCGTACCAGTTCACTCATTTTCCGCGGGTCCATCCGATTCCTGGCGGCGGCGCCACTCGAGGTAACCATCGGTAAACACACCGATATCGCCGTCGAGCACCGCTTCTACATTTCCTATCTCGACCTCCGTCCGCAAATCCTTGACCATTTGGTAGGGGGCCAGCACATAGCTGCGAATCTGGTGTCCCCAGGCGGCTTCGTTCTGTTCGCCGCGAATTTCCTCGAGACGCTCGGCATGCTGCTGGCGCGCCAACTCGGCAAGACGAGAGTTGAGCAATTCCATGGCACGGGCCCGATTTTGGAGCTGGGAGCGCTCCGCCTGGCAGGTGACAACGATATTGGTGGGTATATGGGTGATACGGACTGCCGAGTCGGTCGTGTTCACGTGCTGGCCACCGGCACCCTGGGCCCGCATGACGTCGATGCGGAGATCATCGGGATTGATCTCAAACGGGGCCGTCTCCACTTCTGGAATCACATCGACCGCCGCGAACGACGTGTGCCGGCGGTTGGCGGCGTCAAACGGGCTCATCCGTACCAACCGGTGCACCCCTCGTTCCCCCTCCATGTTTCCATAGGCGTAATCGCCCCGGACGGTGAAAGAGGCCGATTTAATACCGGCTTCCTCGCCTTCTTGCAAGTCATCTACTTCGACTGCAAACCCGACGTCGTCGAGATATCGGGTATACATCCGCAGCAGCATCTCGGCCCAGTCCTGGGCGTCGACCCCCCCGGCTCCGGCATGCACTGACACGATGGCGGCGTTGTCGTCGTATTCCCCGAAGAACAGGCTCTCGCGCTCGAGATCGGCGAGCTCTGACTCGAGTTCAGTCAAATCCGAGGCAGCCTCCTTCACCGTTGCCGCGTCTTCCTCCGCCTCCCCGAGCTCGAGAAGGGTTTCTGCGTCGTCGAGGGCGGCCCCGATCGTGTCAACTTGGGCGATGGTTTGCTCGTGACGCGCCAGCATCCTCGTCACTTTGCGGGCTGCGTCCGGGTCATTCCACAGATCAGGGGCGGAGGCCTGTTCCCTCAGCTTTTCGAGATCTCGGGTCTTCTGATCGACGTCAAAGGAACCTCCGGGCGTCCTCGAGCCGAGAGCGAAGATCCTTGAGCATGGAATGTGGATCTGACATAAGAGGTAGGGTAGCTACCGTCGCGAGACTCACGGAGGTCTTGCTACGGGCCTCCAGCTACCGGCTACCAGTTCCCCAGACGGCGGATCTCTGGCAGATAGAGGTGACCACCGTGATACCCCCTTCTAAGCGGCGTAGTCCCAACGGGCCAACTGGAGACTGGTAGCCGGCGGTGGCTATGCCACCGCTCCATGACAGCGCTTGTACTTCTTGCCGGAGCCGCACGGGCAAGCCTCGTTGCGGCCGATCTTGCCAGAGGCGTCGGCTTGAGGTTTACCGCTTCCGCCCAGGTTGGTGACGGCGGCAGGAGTCGTTTGCGGGGAAACCTTGGGTCGATCTTGCTGGACAACCTCCACGTGGTTGAGATATCGGATGGTGTCGTGTTTCACAGCCGCCACCAGCTCGGAGAACATGTCATAACCCTCTCGTTGATACTCAACGAGAGGATCTTTCTGACCCATAGCCCGCAGTCCGATTCCGGCCCGTAGGTAATCCATTTCGGCCAGGTGCTCGCGCCACTTGTTGTCGATGACCGACAGCACGACCCGCTGTTCCAGCGTTCTGAGGTGTTCGGGCTGAATCTCCTGCTCGCGACCCGAATAGAAGGCCCGGCCATCCTCCTGGAGGCGATCCACCAATTCATTGATGTCGGTACCGCCATCTCTCTGAAGAGATTCCTGGGTGAACTCATGGGGATACAACATGGTCAGTTGGGTCAGGAGCTCATCCCAATCCCAGCGGTCGGGAGGCTCGGTGGGGTCGATGTTGGCGGCAACGACGTCATCCATCACCTCGTCGAGCCATTCCTGCACGAGATCGTCGGCCTTGCCGTCGCGCAGGATGTTGGACCGCCACTCGTATATAACTTGGCGCTGTCGGTTCATGACCTCGTCGTATTTGAGGACATTCTTACGGATCTCAAAGTTCTGAGCCTCGACCTGAGTTTGTGCTCGTTCGATTGCCTTGCTCACCATCTTGGCCTCGATGGGAACATCCTCTGGCATGTTGAGGCGACTCATGATGGCGGTGACCCGGTCGGACGCGAAACGCCGCATCAGGTCGTCCTCGAGTGACAAGTAGAAGCGGGACTCGCCAGGGTCGCCTTGGCGCCCCGAGCGGCCGCGCAGCTGGTTGTCGATCCGGCGGGACTCATGACGCTCGGTCGCCAGAACGTAAAGGCCGCCAACGGCTATGACCTTTTCGTGTTCGGCGGAGCACTCGGCCTCGTACCTCTCCAAATGGGCGTCATATACCGAGTCGTACTCTGGGGTTTCAGCCTCCAGCTCGGGAGTTTTGGCCATGGCACGGAGCGCCAACTCCTCAGGATTGCCACCGAGGCGAATGTCAACGCCGCGCCCGGCCATGTTGGTCGCTACCGTCACGGCGCCGATCCTTCCGGCCTGCGCGACGATGGTGGCTTCACGTTCGTGCTGCTTGGCATTGAGCACCTCATGAGCAACGCCCCGCTTCTTGAGCACCCCGGAGAGCCGTTCTGACTTTTCGATCGACACCGTGCCCACTAGTACCGGCTGGCCTTTGTGGTGCCGTGCTTCGATGTCATCGGCTACGGCGTTGAATTTGACGGTTTCGGTCATGTAGACGAGGTCGGCCTCGTCGAGACGGACAATTGGACGATTGGTCGGTATCTCAACCAGAGTCACGCCATAAATCTGGTTGAACTCAGCCTCCTCCGTCATCGCCGTGCCGGTCATGCCGGCCAGTTTGTCGTACATGCGAAAGTAGTTCTGAAGGGTGATCATGGCGAGTGTCTGGTTCTCGTCCTTGATGGCAACGCCCTCTTTGGCTTCGATCGCCTGGTGCAAGCCTTCCGAATAGCGGCGGCCCTCCAACACCCGTCCTGTGAACTCGTCGACAATCTTCACCTCGCCGTCGGTGATCAAATAGTCGACGTCCTTCTCGAACAACGTTTTGGCCTTTAGAGCAGCTTCGAGATGGTGTACGAGATCGACGTTTGAGTAGTCGTACATGTTCTCGATATCGAGCATGTTTTCGACCTGGGAAACACCTTCCTCAGTGGTCATGACCTGGCGTTTGGCCTCGTCAACCTCGTAGTGCAATTCAGGCTTGAGACGCTCACCGATGCGGGCGAAGTCGCGATACCACTTGGCGGTGTCGGCGACACGGCCACTGATTATGAGAGGAGTGCGGGCCTCGTCTATGAGGATGGAATCCACCTCGTCGACGATGGCGAACGCATGGCCCCGTTGCACCATGTCCTCGGGCCGCATTGCCATGTTGTCGCGCAGGTAGTCGAAGCCGAACTCGTTGTTGGTGCCGTAGGTGATGTCGGCTCCATAGGCCGGAGTGCGCTCGTGGGGCTCGAGGTATGACTGGATGAGCCCAACGGTAAGGCCCAGGAACCGGTGGACGTCGCCCATCCATTCGGCATCTCGCTTCGCCAGGTAGTCATTGACGGTGATGACATGTACACCGGCTCCGCCAAGTCCGTTGAGGTAGCACGGCATGGTGGCGACGAGGGTTTTACCCTCACCGGTGCGCATCTCTGCGACCATTCCCCGATTCAGGGCACCGGCCCCGATGACTTGAACATCAAAATGACGTTGGCCGAGCACGCGCTTGGCAGCCTCGCGGACTACCGCGTATGTCTCAGCTTCGATGTCCTCGAGGGTCTCTCCGTCCACGAGACGAGCGCGGAATTCGTCAGTCTTGGCGCGTAGCTCTTCGTCGGCCAGTTGCTCCATCGCCGACTCGAAGCTGTTGACGGCTTCGACCAACGACTCGAGGTCTCTGAGTTTCTTGCCCTCGCCAAGGTGGAGGATCTTCTGGAAGACAGACATGAGTGACGGATCAATCCTAACGATGGCCTGAATTTGGCTGAGTACCGGTTTGGTCGGTCAGCCAGTCGCCACGTGTGACGACTCAACCAGCGAGGCGGCGTCGAGACCGACATCCTCCGGCAGCAACAATTCGACGACTCTGTCTGCGCTGAGGTCGAATGTGTCGGGCGACGAAACCCGCTCACCGTCCGTCGTAATCACAATGGCGGCTTTCACGGACTCAGCGTCACGCCCGGGAGCAACGACGGCCGCAACCTCTCCGGTCTCGAGTCGCAACAGGGATCCTGCTGGGAAGATTCCCAAGATGGAAACAAATATCTGGACCAGGTCTGGGTCGAGCTGGGTGCCCGATCCTTCAACGATGGTCTTGAGCGCGGTTGCCGGTGGCATCGCCCGCTTGTAGGCACGTCGAGTGGTGAGGGCGTCGTAGATATCGCAGATGGTGGTAATGCGGCTATAGAGGTGCAGTTTCCCTCGGCGCCCAACCTCTGGATACCCGGCGAGGTCGTATCGCGCGTGGTGTTCGAGCGCCACCAGGGCTGCTATTTCCTGGCCTTGGCCGCTTCCCGCCAGGATGGCCTGTGCTCCCTCGTGGGGGTGGCGCTTGATTTCGGCCCACATGGCGTCGTCGAGGCGGCCCGGGTACTGGATGATCTCGATCGGGACTCGGATCTTTCCGAGGTCGTGTAACAACGCTCCGACCCCCAGCTCGACAATCTGATCCGGGTTCAGCCCAATCGCCTGTCCCACGGTGAGGGCCAGGAGCGATGTGTTAATGGAGTGGTAGAACGTGTACTCATCATGGGTTTTTAGTGTCGACAGCAGTAGTGAAGCTCCCGGCTGGAGCAAGACCTGCTCCAGCAACTTTTCGACGGTCCACACGGCGTCACTGATGTCGGCGCCTGCCTCGTCCGCCATGGATTCGGCTACCCCCTGGAGAAAATCGAGCGAGGCCGTGTACGAGTGCCGTATCTGAGACATCGAAGCGAGCTTGACAAGATCGGACCGGTTGTAAGGCCGCTCATTTAGCCGGATCGTGCCATCGGCCGGCACATCTGACCCGTCATTGGCTAGGAAGGCTGCCAGCTCGGCGAGGTCCCCAGTGCTTGGTCGCCCATCGATTGAGATCGAGTCGAGGCCGCGATCCTGAAACAGTCGATACAAGTCGCGGTATTCGAGCGATTCCTGGGGCAGCAGGGTGCGGTCGAGATAGAAGGCATTGTCCATCATGGAGAGCACCAGCGCATCGATTCCGGCCGTCAGCGTCCCTGTCGTCTCCGCCAGCATGTCGAGTGCAAGCTCGCTCTGCGGGTGGCCTCTCGGATAGAGATGAACGTTCGAGACTGCCCGTCTCAGCGATCCAAGAAAGTCACTGGTTGCCTGCTCACCCATGACCTGACCTCAGTGCTTGGCGGGCCGCAGAGCGGATTGTCCGAGCCGACGACGAAAATCGTGCCTTGGAGCCTGCCACCGTCCGGAGTGCTGTCAGCGCCGACTCGGTGGTACGGCGTCCCAGCGTCTCAATCACCGCTACCCGTACGTCAACCGAGAGCGTTTCGTTGAGGAGGGCGGAGTTGAGGGCCGGAACCACCAGCTCGTCCTCCAGCGAGCTAAGCAGAGCGGAGGCGGCGGCCCGCACCCGCACGTGATCGTCTGCGAGCGCCCCAACCAGATGATCGAGCGCTCCGTTTCCCAGGCATGGCACGAGCGATCTGAGCGCCTCGATTCGCACCCGATGATCGTCGTGTCTCGCGGTACGGGCCAACGGCTCACCGGCCGCCTTGCGGCCCGACTTGCCCAAAGCGGTCGCGACGTTCCTGACGACGTACCAGCGCGGATCGGTCAGACCGGGAAGCACCGACCCGATGTCGACCCGGGCGATTTCGGTGACAATGTCGATGAGCATGCGACGCCGGCCGGGATCCTCTTCCGTCGCCAGTTGCTCTATCACACGGGCCCCCGCCCGTCGCGATAGCTTCTCGAACAACACAGCACGCTCCGCCCTATCACTGTCCCCAGGCGCAGTCAGGACTGCGAGCACGTCGTCGGTCGCCGCTTCGTAGTAGGCACCGTCCAGGAGCTGCTTGTCGACGGTGGCCCCGTCAATGACTTCCAACCACGATGCCGCCGACCTGAAATCCTTCGCCTGAATGGCTCCCCCAACCTTGGCGACCCAAATACGGAGCAACCGGGCGACTCGCTCGGTGCGATGCTCGAGCCCGAACAAATCTGTGAGGATTCCAAACCCGACCTGCGGCCCGTCCTGCAACCCAGCGACCTCTTCGGCTACCAAGGCAACGGGTCCAGCCGAAGTCGCGTCGAGCTTGACGAAGCTAGCGAGTTGCATGCCGACCATGCCCGCTACCGCACCGCGGGTATCAGCTTCCCGTTCACCCATGACTCGCTCGACCAGGCCGGGATCACGTCCTTGCATCTCGCCAACAACTCGGGCGTACTCGATGAGCAATGGAAGGGCCGAGTCGGTCACCTCACCACCCAGCTCGGCTAGCTCGTCGGCCGAAAGTTGGTCGAGGAAGTTGCGGAAGGGTTCTTCATCTCGGGCCGCCACCACTGCTTCGAAGATGACGGCTCGATAGTCACGATCTAGGCGAAAAAACGCATCAACGAACGTTTGAACCACACGTTCGAGACCGGTCGCGTCGCCGCGGTCTACCCGGCCGTACGAACTGCGGTAGAGATCAACGAACTCGCTGGCGGCGCTGTCGGGTGAGTCGGCCGACATGAACCGGTCGGCCATGGTGCTAATGCTTGTTTGCTCGAATAACGCCTGCACGTCAGGGTGCCGGTCAACGACGTCCTCCGGGCCAGCCGTGTTGTCCTCCTCGCGATCTTCCAGCAGCTCGTGGCACCGGACCCGGATGGCTGCCGAGCCTGCTAGCTGGAGTCGGGCCGGGAAGTCGAGGTCGAGGTCTCCATTTCCCTCTTCGAGGAGAGCGAAGAATTCGATTACCTCCTCGGGGTCAGGAGCTGCGGCTACCTCCAGGCTCTCAACTCGTTGCGCAAAAAGAGCCTGCACCAACCGATCGGCGGCGCGGTTTGCCACCGGTACCACTTCCCCGCCGACTTCGAAGCCATCCACACCGACATTGAGAACGACGGGGTCCGCGGCAACGGCACCAATCGCTTCGACTGCCTGGACGAAAGATGGGACCGATATCGGGTCTGGATAGAGCTGGACACCGTTCCAAGCGACGGCCAGGGCTTGGATGAACTTCTCGGCGGCCATCAGCCGAGGTCGATCAGGTTCTCCCGCAAGGCATAAAGGACGGCTTCGTTACGGGAGTGGAGACCGAGCTTGTCAAGAATGTTGCGAACGTGGTTCTTGACCGTGTTCTCCGAAATGAAGAGCCGTTCGCCAATCTCCCGGCTGGTGTAGCCCTGGGCAACGAGTTGGAGCACCTCGATCTCGCGGCCGGTAAGGGTGGGGCGCCGGCTTGATGCCAACTCTCGATGCCGGAGCATCTGCTGTACGACCGCGAATAGCTTGGCGGCCATGCGGGGGGAAACCACCGCTCCGTTCTCCACAACATCGGTGATCGCCGCCGCCAACGTTGGGAACGGAGTGTCCTTGATGACATAGCCATGAGCACCGGCCTTGATGCCCGTGAGAAGATCGTCCTCGGACTCGCTGACCGTTAACAACACGACTTTGCAATCTGGAGCTGCCGCCAGCAGTTTGTCTACGACCTCGAGACCGGATTGGCCCGGCATCAGGACGTCCAGCACGATGACATCGGGCTGAAGTCGCTCTGCCTCGGCTACGGCGCCTGGAGCATCCTCGGCTTCGCCGACGACGTCAAACGAGGCTTCCGACAACGCGGCTCGCAAGCCGGTTCGGAACAACGGCGCATCGTCGACGACGAGAACTCTGGTCATTTCGACTCAATCAACCCCAACTGCCCGTCGTGGCGGCGATACAGCACGGCATGGCCGTCTGTCTCGGCGTTGAAAAAGAAGAAGAAGCTATGTCCAAGCATCTCCAGCTGCAACGCAGCCTCCTCGGGGCTCATGGGCTTCATCGCGAACTGTTTGGTGCGCACGATTGAAGCACTGGGCGGCAATTCCTCACTTTCTTCGGTCACTGGCAAGCTTTGATTGAGTCGTTTGTTGGACTTTCTGCTCCGATCGATGATCCGTTCCTTCAATCGTCGGAGCCGTCGTTCGAACTTTTCGACGGCACTATCAACCGCAGCATGCTGATCGTGGCTGGTGGACTGGACTCGCACGACACGGCCGGCAACCGGCGCGGTGATCTCGACACGGAACTTGTCGGCGCTCTGGCGGGGGTTGGCTTCCTCGGAAAACTCAACGTCGGCGATCCCCACCTTGCCATCCCAAGACCGCACGGCGCTCTCCAGCTTCTGAACCGCCAGCCGGTTTAACTCCTCGCTCACCTGCATCTTCTTGCCGTGTACCTGAATCTCCATGAATCCCTCTCGTTCGCAGCGCGTTGGTTACCACGGGTGCAGGGCGGGGTGGGGACCGGCAAGCCGACAAGCAGAAATCCTCTCGGAGTCGTCTCTCTCACTCTACGCCGGCGCTTGTGGCTACGACTGCCCCTACTACCCGGTCGGAGAGGGCTACTCGAGCCGCCGAAATGGTGCCTCCGGTGGTGATCACGTCATCGACGATTACCGAGCCGGGGCGGCATCCTGGGCGAGCCGAGAACCGGACCGGCAACCGCCGATCTCGTGCTTTCCCGGCATGATGGGAGCGCCAGGCCGGTGCCCGCAATCGGCGATCAGTCGGCAACCCGGTAATCCGGCTCAGCACCCGCGATAGTTCAAGCGCCGGATCGACACCGAACCGAATCCGGCGATTCAGAGCCCGGGGCACTGGAACGAGGGCTGTCGCCGAATCGGGCAGCAAAGCGGCCATCGGCGGCCCGAGCACGGCAGCCCGCGAAGCCAACCCCCGATACTTGAGGTCGTGCACGAGCGACCTGGCTACTCCGGAATGCTGATAGGCAGCCTGAACGATGAGACCGGGCGCCACGAGGCGAGGTGATGGGCTACAGAGGTCGGCCCGGCAGTTCCGACACAACCGCTCTCCCGGACTCAAACAACCGAAACAGAACATGGACCGAACGTATACGTGAGGTGGGACAGGAGGCAGGGCGCAGGGCCCAGGAAGCAGGAAGCAGGAAGCAGCATCGGTGCTCAACACCTTTGCTGGTTCACCGCGGGCGTGGGAGGCCTGGGCTTGGCGCCGTCGGCGCCAGCCCTCGACCAGCCGGCCGCCAGCCAAGCAGTAGGCAGCAGGCAGCCTCGGTGCTCAACACCCATGCTGGTTCACCGCGGGAACGGGGGAGGCCGGGGCTTGGCGCC
>JAUXJL010000218.1 GCA_030624805.1 Acidimicrobiia bacterium | reverse complement strand
GCGCCGCAACTTCCAAGCAGCTTCGACGGCGGTCTAGCTGAAAGGCTCGATTGGTGAGAGCGCGGCCCCCAAACCCCTCGCCTCGGCGAGCGATACTTCCCCCCGAAGGGGAGACTGATTGAGGCCTGGAGTTTGCGAAGCAAACTCCTAAGCCGGGCGGAGCCCGGCCGCCGCCCTCCAAAGCGGGAAACCGCACGAAGTGCTGATAGGTCGTGCCGAGAGCGGAGGGGGATGGCGGGAACGCCCGGGTTGTTCGGGCTCAGTTCATGTACGTCAGCGACTGGGCGTGGGCCCAGCGGGCGGCGGCTTTGCCATAGTGATCACTGGCTTCATCGAGATTGCCGGCCTCCAGCGCGAAGAGGCTGGCTTGAATGTCGGCGGCGGTCTCGTCGAGGGCCAGGGCGCCGTCGCTGAATAGCTCGGCGACACCGCCGTAGTCGAGCTCGAGCAAGTCGGTGCCATCGAAACTCTCCACCCAGTTGTGCAGCTCCTGGACCTGGTCGAGAACCGCGTCCTGAAAACCGGCGTTCTGAAGAATCACCAGCGCCCGAGTGAGCCGACCATCGGCTTGAGCCACCGTCGTTCGGTAGAGCACATCGCTGCTCCCGTTGCGTTCGACGACGATTCGCTCGTCGGGATCGAACGCTGAGAACCAACGCAGCGGCACGTGCCACGGCGAGCTCAGGATGTGTGATTTGACGTCCGGCTCCCGATCGCGAAGCGCTCCCAGCTCAACCGCGGCCCGCTCGGCCACTTCTTCGGGAATCAGCAGCTCGGCTGTGAGGCCAGGGTAAGCGTTGCGAAACCCGAGAAGCCCCTCCAGCAGCCGCAGCCGAGGATTGCGAGGACAGATGTATCGCACATCGTTCCAGGTGGTCACAAGCACACCATCGTTGAGCGATTCGGACATGAGCCCGTATTCGCTAACTTCCCGCAAACGGGGCTCGGACTGTTTTTCTTCGTCGTCCGAGCCCTCGCCCGGGACATACACCCTGAGGTAGGCGGCCTTGATCATCGCAGCACCCTACATCGGCACGTCCACTAGGAGACTGCAGATCTATGCCGTTGCCGATATTGGCGGCCCAGCGCTGAAGTGTCGGTGTCGAGTGAGTGAGCACGACAGATTGGGATACGCGGCGCAGTGACGACTGACACCGTCGACCAGATGCTCGAAGATCAGGGGTAAGCGGCACCGAGGTTTCGTCACGGCTCGGGCCAACCGGCGAGTCCACGACTCCGCGATTGGCGATGACCGGGTCGTGGGACGGTGACATATATAGGTCTACCGGCTTCTAATCCATGTCGAATGAAGCGAAGGTCCCGGGACTGATACCGGACTTGCAAGTAGAATTTCTATCAACGCATATGGGTGTATTCGAAGCGATTGGAAGCGACGGCCACGAACGGGTGGTTGTCGGTCACGACCCGGCAACCGGCCTGCGAGCCATCATTGCCATTTACTCCACCGAACTCGGTCCCGCCCTCGGCGGGACCCGATTATTTCCCTACCCATCAGACGATGCTGCGCTCACCGATGTGTTGCGGCTCTCGAAGGCAATGGCCCTCAAGGCTGCGGCCGCCGGACTTGACCTCGGCGGCGGCAAAGCGGTGATCATCGGAGACCGTTCGATAACTTCAGCCGACCTGTGGCACGGCTACGGCCGACTCATCGACTCCCTCGGCGGGGCCTACATCACCGCCGAAGACGTTGGCACCACCACCGACGACATGCGTCTCATTGGCGAAGAAACCAGGTGGGTCGTGGGCCGGTCTCCGGAGGATCACGGTGTTGGGGACCCGTCACCGGCTACCGCTCGGGGTGTGATTCGCGCCATGCAGGCGGTGTCCAACCACCTCTGGAAGACCGACTCTCTCCATGGTTGCCGGGTGGCAGTCCAAGGCGTCGGCAAGGTGGGCTCGGCCCTGGTCGAGTTGCTCGTCGACCACGGGGCCGAAGTGGTCATCGCCGACATCAACCAAGCTGCCGCCGACGACATGGTGGAACGGTTCGGCGTCAAAGCAGTCAGTACCGAAGACATCTTCCTCGAAGAGTGCGACATCCTGTCGCCCTGTTCACTGGGAGGAGCACTCAACGCAGAGGTCATTTCCCATCTGCAGTGCCGGGCCGTCGTAGGTTCGGCCAACAACCAGCTGGGCACCGAGGCCGACGACGAGCGGCTGGCAGAGACCGGCATCCTCTACGTCCCTGATTTCATAGCCAACGTCGCCGGTGTCATCCACGTAGCCGCTGAGCTCGACGGCTTCGACCCGGAACTGGTCGACAACCGGATCAACGGCATCTACGAAGCCGTCCTCTCGATCCTCGATCGAGCCGAACAAGACGATCTCACTCCAAACGACGCGGCGATTCGCGTGGCCGAGGATCGTATCGGGCGTGAGGGCAATGGAGTCACATTCCGACATGGAGGCACGAGGGCATGATCAGCATGGGTATCAACCATCACGACATCGGGCTGGACGATGAACAGTTGATCGATCTGTACCGCTTGATGCTGTTGGCACGCAACCTCGACGATCGTATGTGGAAGCTGAGTCGCCAAGGCCAAGCAGCCTTTGTGGTCTCGGCGTCTGGTCATGAAGCTGCCCAGGTCGGCGTGGCCATGGCAGTCGATCAGGATGTCGACTGGGTACTCCCCTACTACCGCGACGTCGGCATGTGTCTGGCACTCGGGCTGTCCGCCAAAGACATCCTTCTCGGAGTGTTCAGCCGGGCGTCGGACCCAACCAGCGGCGGCCGCCAGATGCCGAACCATTGGTCGTTTCCGGCGCGTAACGTGTTCACTGCATCGTCCGCCATCGCCACTCAGTATCCGCATGCGTGCGGCATCGCCTACACGCTCCGCCAGCAGGGTATACCGGGAGTGGTGGTTGTGTCGGGCGGTGAGGGATCCACCTCGGAAGGCGATTGGCACGAAGCCATGAACTTTGCGGCCATTCATCATCTGCCGGTCGTGTTTGTCATCCAGAACAATCACTACGCCATATCGGTGCGAGAAGAAAACGAGGTTGCGGGCAGCATCACCGAACGGGCCCGCGGTTACGGCATCGAAGCCGAGTCCATCGACGGCAACGATGCCCTTATGGTGTATGCCACCACCCGGGACGCGGTAGACCGGGCGCGGGGTGGCGGCGGTCCGTCGCTGGTGGAAGCCCAGACCTATCGCTACTACGGCCATACCTCTGAGGATCGAGATTCGGACTACCGCACTGCCGAGGAGGTGGAACGGTGGCGCAAAAAGGATCCCATTCTGCGGCTGCACCAGTACCTCATCGAGGCCCGGCTCCTACCGGATGCCCTCGAGCGGGAGCTCGAAGAACAGGTTGAGCAGGAAGTTGCACTTGCGGTGGAGACCGCTTTGGCCGCGCCCGAGCCCGACGACCCCTACAGCCACGGATATGCCCGGCCCATTGAACCGGGGGAGGCGGCACCTCAGACCGAACTGTCCGTCGAAGGTGAAACCGTCAACCTGCTCTCGGCTCTCAACAGGACCATGCACGAGATCATGGCCGCCGACAACCAGGTGGTGACGTTCGGCCAAGACGTCGCCGACCCGAAGGGCGGGGTGTTCAAGGCCACCAAGGGGCTCGGCGAGCGGTACGGCGAAGACCGATCCTTCAACGCACCGTTGGCTGAGTCTTGCATCGTCGGCGTCGGCATCGGGATGGCTGCGGCCGGCCTCCGCCCGATCGCCGAGATCCAGTTCGCCGATTTCATTCATCCCGGATTTGACCAGATCGTCACCGAAGCGGCCCGGATCCACTACCGGTCGGACGGCCGGTGGACCTGCCCGTTGGTGATCCGGGTCCCATTCGGAGGGGGCGTGCACGGTGGGCTCTATCACTCCCAATCGATCGAGGCGTTTTACGCCCATGTGCCTGGGCTGAAGGTGGTCGTGCCCTCGACGCCGGCCGACGCCAAGGGCCTGCTGTGGGATTCGATAGAGGATCCCGACCCGGTCCTCTTCCTCGAGCCAAAGAAGCTATACCGTCTCGTAAGCGGCCCGTACCCCGATGGCCACCACCGGGTACCTATCGGCCGGGCCGTGATTCGCCGCACCGGCGGTGATGTCACCATCCTGGCCTACGGGGCAATGGCCTACTGGGCGCAGGAGGCAGCCGAGCTGCTGGCAGTTGAGGGCGTCGACGCCGAGCTCATTGACCTGCGGAGCCTGCGACCACTCGACTGGCCAACTATCGAGACCTCGGTACAAAAGACCGGCAAGGTGCTGATC
>JAUXJL010000201.1 GCA_030624805.1 Acidimicrobiia bacterium | reverse complement strand
CGACGTCTCGCTTCGCAAAAAGCCTTCCTTGTCGGCGTCGAGGATGGCCACCATCGACACTTCGGGCAGGTCGAGGCCTTCCCGCAACAGGTTGATGCCGACCAGCACATCGAACTCGCCCAGCCAGAGATCTCGCAAGATCTGGACCCGCTCGAGGGTGTCGATCTCACTGTGCATGTACCGGCACCGCACACCCATTTCCAGCAAATAATCGGTGAGGTCCTCGGCCATTTTCTTGGTGAGGGTGGTGACGAGCACCCGCTCCCCTCGCTCGGCCCGCTCTTTGATCTCGCCGATGAGATCGTCGATCTGGCCCTTGGTGGGCCTCACGATGACCTCGGGGTCGAGCAGCCCGGTCGGCCGGACGATCTGCTCGACAATCTGGTCGGAGTGGGTCCGTTCCCATTCGGCCGGTGTGGCCGACAGCAGCACTACCTGGCCGGTCCGATCGAGCCATTCGTCGAAAGTGAGCGGCCGATTGTCCTGGGCGCTTGGAAGCCGGAATCCGTGCTCGACCAGGGTGATCTTGCGGCTGTGGTCGCCTGCCCACTGGCCGCGGATTTGCGGGATCGACACATGGCTCTCATCGATGATGGTCAGGTAGTCGTCGGGAAAGTAATCGAGCAGCGTGTAGGGAGCAGAGCCGGGCGCCCTGCCGTCGAGATGACGGCTGTAGTTCTCTATGCCGGAGCAGAAACCCACTTCTCGCAGCATCTCCAGGTCGTAGGAAGTCCGCATCCTGAGACGCTGCGCCTCGAGGAGCTTGTTCTGCTTTTCGAGCAGGGCCAACTGCTCGGCCAGCTCCTCCTCGATGGTGCCGACGGCGCGCATCATCCGGTCGTGGGGGGTAACGAAGTGGCTGGCCGGGAAGATGAACAACTCGTTTGGCTCTTCGATCACCTCCCCAGTTATCGGGTTCATTATGAGGATCCGTTCGACTTCGTCGCCGAAGTACTCGACCCGCGCCACCGTCTCTTCGTAGGCGGGGTAGACCTCGAGTGTGTCGCCCCGCACCCGGAAGCGGCCGCGGGTGAGGTTGACCTCGTTCCGTTCATACTGGAGGTCGACGAGACGGGTGAGAGCGGCGTCCATCGGGTACTCGACGCCTTTGATGAGCCGCAACAGCTGGCCTTCGTATTGCTCGGGGCTGCCGAGCCCGTAAATGGCGGAAACCGACGCGACGATGATGACATCTCGCCTGAGGAGCAACGCGCTGGTAGCAGCATGGCGGAGACGGTCGATCTCGTCGTTGATCGACGAGTCCTTCTCGATGTAGGTGTCGGTCTGGGGTATGTAGGCCTCGGGTTGGTAATAGTCGTAGTAGCTGACGAAATACTCCACCCGGTTCTCTGGGAAGAACAGACGGAACTCGTTGGCCAGCTGCGCTCCGAGTGCCTTATTAGGTGCCAGTACCAGCGTGGGTCGTTGCACTTGCTCGATAGTCCAGGCGATTGTGGCAGATTTGCCAGAACCTGTGATCCCGAGCAAAGTTTGGAACTTGTCGCCGCGCTCAATCCCCTCGGCCAGGGCGGCGACTGCCTTTGGCTGATCGCCGGCCGGCTCAAAATCAGAAACCATCTTGAAGTCGGGCATTGCCGGATTGTAGAGAGCGGGTGAGACAAAAAAGCAGGCGATTGAAGGAAAACTGGCGGCTCTGACCGCTAACTGCTAACTGCCAACTCCTTGAACACTCGCTCCACCTCCGCCTCGAGGTCTTCGAAGTTGCCTGAGTTGTCGATGATGAAGTCGGCGGCTCGACGCCACTCCTCACGACTCGGCTGAGCCGCCACCCGCGCCTCGATATCGGCGGGCTCCATCCCTCGATCGGCCAGGCGTTGACCTCGGAGATCGAGCGGAGCGTCCACCACTACCTTGATCCACCCGTCGCCGAGAAGCGGGAACAGCAGAGGCAACTCGACGACGATGATTTCGGCCTCGGAATCAGCGGCCACGAGGTTGAGGATGCGGGCCGCGATGGCCGGGTGGGTCATGGCCTCGAGCTCCTTGAGAGCGTGCGGGTCGGCAAAGACGATGGCGGCAAGCTTGGTCCGATCGAGGCGGCCGTCGGCGACTATCTCCGGCCACCGGGCAGAGACGGCGGGAAATGCCTCACCCTCAGGCTCGAGCACCGCATGACCGATCATATCGGCGTGGATCACAGGTATGCCGCCCGCCGCCAGGATCTCGGCAACGGCACTCTTGCCGGTACCGATGCCCCCGGAGAGGACCACCCGACTATGGCGCCGTTCACTCACGTCGTGACTGTACTCTGATACCGATGTTCGCCACCGCCCCCGTGTGGGAGAACCGCTTCGATCGAATCGCCAACATCCTCCAATGGATGGCGTTGGTGTTCGGTGCCTTCTTTGCCTTCCTGCTCGACGGAGCCACCCTGGGCACTGCCACCGCCTTCACCGTGACCGCCCTTTACATCGTCGTGTTCCAGAGCTTGCCAATGCGGGTGCGACACGGAGTGTGGAGCGGCGAGGTCTTAGCAGTCACCGGGGTCGCGGCAGCCATGCTGGCGATCGGCTTCACCCGCGACATCGAGAGCCCCTACCTGTTGTTCTCCATCACACCGGTTTTGTACTCGGCAGCCTTCGCAGGCTGGCGACGCGGGATAGAGACAGCACTCCTTGCCAGCGGGGTGCTGATTGCCATCCGGTCGCTGTCCACCGACGGAGGCTTGCTGGGAGGGAGCTTGTGGGCCTGGGTGGCCATCTACCTGCTGATCGCGGTGACCTTCAGCTTCGCCCGCCACCTTCTGCTGGAAGCCAGCGAGACAAACGCCGCCTTGCTGGCGGCCTCAGCCGCCGACCGGGAGCAGCTCGACCGTCTGGACCGGCTGGACGCTTCCAACAAGCTGTTATCTGCCCTCTCGGAACTGGCCGACGGCACCGAGCTCAACCCGGTCAGGGTCGGCGGCGCCGCCCTTGCTCATCTCGGAAGCGCCGTGGAATTCGCCTCCGGCCACGTCGCCATCGACAGCACAGACGGCCCGGTCGTGGTTGCCGAACACGGGGATCGTGATGCCGACCTGGCTTCGACTCTCACAAGCCCACTCACCGTTGGCGCCCGCGACGTCGGGTACGTCGTGCTGACCCGGGCCGACGCCTTCGACCCCGAAGAGGTGAGCGACGTAGAAGAAATTCTCACGCCGGTGGCCCTTGCCTTCGCCAACATCCTTCTATTGCAGGACATCGCCCATCGCGCGATCCAGGAGGAACGGACTCGACTGGCCCGTGAACTGCACGACGAGATCGGACCCTCGCTGGCCTCGCTCGGGCTCTCTCTCGACATGGCAATCCTCCAGAACACGGCCAACCCGGAGCTGGCCAACCAGCTGGAGGGCCTTCGATCGGGAGTGACCAACCTCGTCGAGGAAGTGCGAGGGTCGGTCGCCGAGTTGCGAGACACGGAGCCGATCAGCCTCCACGAGCAGGCAGTGCTGCTTTCGGCCGAGGACGCAGATGAGCTTCCCAAGGTCACGACTGCTCTGCGAGAAAACCGCCCACCATCTATGAGAATTGGAGCGGAGATCGCCTCGATCATGTCCGAAGCAGTGCGTAATGCCCGGCGCCACTCAGGCGCACACATAGTGACAATCGCCGGATACGTGAACCACGATGACGGCGAGGTCTCCATCACCGACGATGGCGAGGGTTTCGACCTCAAGCGGCATTTCAAAGGCCACTATGGGCTCATCGGAATGCAGGAGCGAGCTGCCAAGGTTGACGGCAAGCTCGACGTGCATTCCTCGCCTACCGGTACGACGGTAACGGTACGCTGGGGCCACCCATGATCCGCGTTCTCATCGCCGATGACCATCAGCTGTTGCTAGAAGGTATCTCCCAAGCTTTGGATTTGCTCCCCGACATCTCTGTTGTCGGGACCGCCAGTGACGGCAAAGAACTGCTCTCCCGAGTCGCCGAGCTGCAGCCAGATGTACTGGTCATCG
Source organism: Acidimicrobiia bacterium (assembly GCA_030624805.1). Taxonomy (GTDB): domain Bacteria; phylum Actinomycetota; class Acidimicrobiia; order Spongiisociales; family SHLN01; genus SHLN01. Next base: position 667 of record JAUXJL010000201.1, on the reverse strand, counting down.
ATCAGGAAATGCCGAAGCTCACCGGCATCGGGGCCCTCAAGAAACTCGGTGATCCGCCGCCGGCCGTCGTTGTAACCATGCACGCCGACGAGCAGCAGCGTGCCAAAGCTGAGGCGGCCGGCGCAGTCGGGTTCCTTTCGAAATCGGCACCGCTCCCCACCCTGGCCGCCGCCGTGCGGGCCGCCGACGCCGGGGAAGTTTTCATCGAAACGGTTGGCGGCGGGCCGGTGCTCGACGACTATCAGGAAGCTCAGCTCGACCCGGGCGCCGCCGCCCTGACTGCCCGCGAGCGCGAGTTGCTGGTGCTCCTCACCAAAGGAGTTTCCTCCACCGAGGAGATCGCCGACCGACTGTTCATCTCCCCAAAGACCGTCAAGAACCATCTCGCCAGCATTTACGAGAAACTGGCCATCAGTGACAGGGCCCAGGCCGCAGTCGAGGCGATCCGGCTAGGGATCAAGTAAGCAGCTACCAGTCGCCAGTTTTCCGTAGATCGCGACAAGCAGCACGTCGAGTTCTTGGCCTGCAATACGACCCATCTCGCCCACGGCCAAGAAATCGACAAGGGTAGACGCCAAAAATCCGGGTGGTTTCCCACCCGGACCTTTGAGTCTATGTGATGCGAGTTACTGCTTGAGCTCGTCGCCAACCTTCTTGAAGGTCTCGG
>JAUXJL010000215.1 GCA_030624805.1 Acidimicrobiia bacterium | reverse complement strand
GGGATTACGTTCAGAGGCCGTTTCGTTGAGCCTGGCTTGCTCGCGTTCCTCCTCCAACTCCTCGATCATCGCCTCGAGTCGATGGCGCTCCGCCTTGAGCTGGTCCTCAAACCGTTTGACGGTCGATTTCGCCAATTTGCGAGCCATGTCCTTCTCTCCCACATGGTTTTGTTGCCCCCGGGCGGCCCGTGAGGGGCGCAACAGTCCAAGATGGGGCGGAACAGTACCACGGACGCACCGGCAACCCTTAAGCCCATGCCAAATATTCCTATCCGGTACACTGCACATCATGCGATGACAGGGTCCGCCACCGGTGGATATCGCCCTCGAGCTGCGAGAAGAACTGCGCCTCGGCGCCCATTAGACCTCGCCGATGCCGTCACGACACGACGAAAAATGAAGCGGCCGCTCCCTCGAGGCAGCGGCAAGCCGGGTGGTACCACGGGCCATCACCCGTCCCGGCCTGTGTCGAAGACGGAGAGCAACATGGCCAAAGGCTTCAAACGGGTCCCCCATCGGGTCGACTTCCCCGCCCTGGACGGACGCATCCTCGAGCTGTGGGACGAGATCGACGCATTCCAGACCTCCGTCGATATGCGGCCCATGGAACGCTCCTACACGTTCTACGACGGCCCTCCCTTCCCGACCGGAAGCCCCCACTACGGCAATCTGCTGGCAGGGGTCATCAAAGACGTCGTTCCCCGCTATTGGACCATGCGGGGGTACCGGGTGGAGCGTCGTTTTGGCTGGGACACGCACGGTCTTCCGATCGAAATGGAGGTGGAGAAGGATCTCGGCATCTCCGGGCCGGGCGCCATCGCCGAATTCGGCATCGACAAGTTCAACGAAGCCTGCCGAATACGCGTGCAAGCCAACACCGAGACGTGGGAGGATGTCACTCGACGGATCGGGCGCTGGATCGACTTCGAGAACGATTACCGCACCCTCGACACCGACTTCATGGAAAGTGTCTGGTGGGTGTTTCGGAGGCTGTGGGACAAAGACCTGGTCTACAAAGATTTTAAGGTCCTGCCTTACTCCTTCGGGGCGACAACGCCGCTGTCGAACTTCGAAGCCAACATGGATTATCGAGATGTCGATGACCCTTCCATCACGGTCCGGGTCCGAGCCGTCGGCGACTATGGCCCGGTTGACAACGGGGACTACCTCCTCATCTGGACCACAACGCCCTGGACGTTGCCCGCCAACCTGGCAATCGCGGTCGGAGAGGACATCGACTACGCCCGGGTGGAGACGGAGCTCGGAGGAGTGCCGGGCCCATTCTGGTTGGCCGCCGACCTCATCGATGCCTACTGGCCCGACGACCGGCCGGCGGTGACCGGGCGGGCTCGGGGTCGGGACCTGATAGGAGCCTCTTACGAGCCGCCCTTCGACTACTTCGGCGGAGAGCGAGACCGTGGCGCCTTCCGCCTCATCGCCAGCCCCGATGTCACAACCGTGGAAGGCACCGGGCTTGTGCATATGGCGCCCGCCTACGGCGAGGCCGACTTCTACGCGCTGCAGGCCGCCGGCCTCGACGTCCTCGTCGACCCTATCGACCTCGAAGCGCGCTTCACCGATGACGTACCGGACGTGGCGGGCCAAAACGTCAAAGACGCCGACGCCACACTCATCCGGCTGCTCAAAGAAAAGGGTGCCATAGTGCGGCACACCCAGATCCGCCACTCGTACCCGTTCTGTTGGCGGACCGGAACGCCCCTCATCTACAAAGCAATCCCTACCTGGTTCGTAGCAGTGGAGTCGTTCAAAGAGCGAATGGTCGAGCTCAACAAGACCGTCCACTGGGTGCCCGAACATATTGGCTCGCGGCGGTTTGGCAACTGGCTGGCCGATGCCCGCGACTGGGCTATCAGCCGCAACCGCTATTGGGGCAGCTGTATCCCCGTGTGGGAATGCGACAGTTGCCGGGAGTCGGTCTGCATCGGATCTGTCGGCGAGCTCAAGGAGCTTTCCGGAGTGGAGCTCACAGATTTACACCGTCATTTTGTCGATCCGGTCACGTTTCCGTGCACTGCCTGTGACGGAACCATGACCCGGGTGTCAGAGGTGCTCGACTGCTGGTTCGAGTCCGGCTCAATGCCCTATGCCGAAAACCACTATCCGTTCGAGAACGCCGAGACGTTCGACCAACGCTTCCCGGCCGATTTCATCGCCGAGGGCCTCGATCAGACCCGGGGTTGGTTCTATACACTCGTCGTTCTCGCCACGGCCCTCTTCGACGAGGTTCCCTTCCGCAATGGCGTCGTCAACGGTCTGATCCTGGCCGAGGACGGTCGCAAGATGTCCAAGAGCCTGCAGAACTACCCGGACCCGAGCGAGATCTTCGACGCGTTCGGGGCCGACGCACTCCGCGCCTATCTGTTGAACTCACCGCTGCTGCGAGGTGAGCCGCTCCGCTTCACCGAGGCGGGCGTCCGCGACGTTGTGCGAACAGTCATGCTTCCCTACTGGAACGCCTACTCGTTCTTCACCACCTATGCCGAGGCCGATTCCATCACCCTGGCCGATCTCGCCTCCGCCCCTCCCGCTGCTGAGCGGGCCGAGATCGACCAATGGATTCTTTCGGTCCTACAAACCCTGGTTCACCGGGTAAATGAGCAGATGGAGGGCTACTACCTGTACGACGTCATCCCCCCGATGATTGAATTCATCGACGAACTCACCAACTGGTACATTCGTCGATCCCGTCGACGGTTCTGGCGCCAACGAGGCTCCGGTAACGATGCGGACAAGCTGGCGGCGTTCGCGACTCTCCATGAGGTGCTCGTGACATTCGGAACAGTAATCGCGCCGGTGCTTCCGTTCATCACTGAAGAGATCTATCAAGACCTGGTTGTCGCACAACGGACGATTCAAGGCCCTGCCAGCATCCATCACGAGGATTACCCGGTGAGCCGAACAGAGCTCATCGACGATGGCTTGGAGACCACGATGACCGTGGTTCGCACCGCGGTAGGGATCGGACGATCGCTGCGGGTCGCAAATGACCTTCGGATTCGCCAGCCGCTCGAGACCGTGACAGTGGTGAGCCGTGACCCATCCGTTTTGGCCGCGCTGGTCTCACACGCCGAGCTGATCAAGGAGGAGCTCAACGTAAAACACGTCGAGGCCTCGTCCGACGAAGCCTCGCTGGTCACGTTGCACGCCAAGGCGAACTTCAAAACCCTCGGTCCCCGCTACGGGCCCGATGTCAAAGAGGTGGCAGCGGAGATCGAGTCACTCGACTCCGAAGCACTCCACGCGCTCCTCGACGGTCAGTCGGTGGTGTTGCCGGAGAGCGGGGCTGAGCTGACCGCTGAGGATGTCGTGATCACCCGACTGGCCCGAGCGGGTGTGGTCGTGGCGGCGGACGGTGGCCTGTCTGTAGCCCTCGATTGTTCGCTCACCCCCGCACTTGTGACAGAAGGTCTGGCCCGTGAGATCGTCAACCGGATTCAGACGCTGCGACGCGACCGGGACCTCCATGTAACCGACCGGATTCAACTCAACTGGCAGAGTGATGATGCAGAAATCGCCGCCGCGTTCGAGCAATTCGGAGCCTATATCGCCGGCGAGGTGCTGGCCTCACAGATTGAAAGAAGCGTTGAAAGAAGCGCCCTCACAGACACAAAGCTCGAGATCTCCGGCGTCGAGCTCACCATCGGTATGACGGTGGCACCAAGAACCAGCTAGGCCCGTTCCCAAGGCCGCTGCCCGCGCGGCTGCTGCAGGTAGGCGGCTTCCCGAGATTCTTCAGCGGCGTCCTTCTCGTCGGCCTGCCCAGCATCCTGCACGGCCTCGGCCGGCGCCTCTGCCGGTGCCTCTGCCGGTGCCTCTGCCGACGCCTCCGCTACCGGCTGCTTCTGTTGTGTTCTCTGATCCCCATCCTTCTCACCCTTCTCTTGGGCCTTACGCCCAGCCGGGTGCTGCGTATCCCGCTCATTGGAGCTGGTGGACAGGATCTCGGATATCGAATGCGTCTCGAGATCGATAGAGGCACCGAGGGCTTCCAGATCAACCGTGGCCGTCTCGGCGAAGCTCTTGAGTCGGGTTTGCAGGTCGCCGACGGCGCTCCGGAGTTGGGTCACGCGCCGTTTGAGGGTGTCGTGCTCGGTGGCAGCCTCTTGACGGGTGCGCTTCACCTCGGCTCGAGCCTCGGTCACCATGGACTCAGCCTGGTTCTTTGACTTGTCGAGGATGGAATTCGCCTTCTCCTGGGCTTCCGCCACCATCTCCTGGGACGTGCGCTGGGCGCCGATGTAAGTGCGTTTAATAGCCTCCTCGGCCTCTTTGG
>JAUXJL010000158.1 GCA_030624805.1 Acidimicrobiia bacterium | reverse complement strand
CGGCTGACACCGAGGATGGCGGCCCCCGTCACGTACTGGGCGACGAGCCAGCCGCCGGTGTGCCCACCCAGCGAGCACAATCCTGCCCCGACGAGAAACACCACTCCGCCGGCGGCCGAGGCCAGCAAGCCCCATCGTTGCAGCACGGCGAAACCGGCCATTGTGGCGAGGATGGCGACATCAAAAGCGACGCCGACCGCGATCGCCGTCGCAGTTGGGTCGGCGGCGGGGGCGGGAGCCAGGCTGAACACAACAAACAGAGAAACGACCCACAAGGCACCCATTGCGAGGGCCAGGCGGAGCGGACTGGAATCGGAGAGCGCTCGCCGATCGATCGGTGCCGAAGTGGTGATCATCTCAACGTCAAGCGTGTCAAGCCTCGTCATGTCGTGCCTTTCTTGGCTGTACAAGGCATTGTAGTTGACACCGGGATTCTTGGGACCACTGAGTGGTGTCTAATCGGCCGTGGCGACGGCTTTGGCGATTTCGAGATTCTTGCGGGCGGCGGGTCGCTGGCGCCGACCGAGGCCACAGGAGGCGGCTACATCGATGCGACGGCCGAGGATGTGTTCGATTTGGTCTCGAATCATCAGTTGATCCTTGATCGTCCCATCCTCGTGAATGAAGCCGCCGATGAACCGGACCTCCTCGGGGATGCCGAGAAAGGAAAGAGGTGCGTAGTAGTCGGGGTCGATCGAGGCGGGACGCGACCCGTGAGCGAAGGGGGCATGCAGAAACTCGAGGACACGGCCACTCGGCCACTCGGCCATGACGGCATTGGCGAGCGTCACAAGTGGCTCGGCATCGGTCGGGTTTCCCATCGCCTCATTGTTGAGGTCCCCGAGACACAGATGGAGACCGATTCGAGACCCCGATGGAGCGGCTTCCACCAAGCGGAGCACCTCTCTGGCAAAACGTTTGGCGGCGGCCGGTTGAGCCGCTCGGGGCAGCCGGCTGAGCATGATGAGCTCGATCGGCATCTCGAGCTGGAAGACGACCTGGCTGCCTCCCTTTCCCCAGATTGCCCCCATCTCGCGAATCGTGGCGTCGCGGAACGGGCCGAGATTGCGCAGTGCGATCGGCAGGCTGAACCCGAAGGCAATGGCGGCAACATCGAAGTGGCCCGGGATGCCCACCTGAAGACGGCGGCCTGAGCCTGCCACCATGTCCTGGTAGACGGGCCAGGTCTTTTCGAACTCGGCGGAGTAGTCGAGGTCGATCCACCGCAACCGCCTGCCCTTCTTCACCCGGAAGGCCGGGGTATCGGTGTAGCTCGTCCAGGCGCCTTCTCGCGCCAGTTCGAGATCCGGATGATCCCGCAGATGCTCGACGAGTCGGTTGACCCAATCGCGGCGCTCACCTGTTTCGCCGTCTGGTATACACGGGCCAATCGAGTGTCCGAGAATCCCGGTCACCCATGCGAAAGCGTCCATCGCGCTTCCGGCAGGAAGTGTTCCAACGAGGTGCACCGTTCGAGGGGTCATGTCGCGAAGTATGTCCGGGCCGGCTTCCGCGAGCAAGCGGACCTGTCCTTACTCCTCGAGCCACGTCCGAAAGAACGCCACCGCCTGGGAACGCAGCCGATCAGCTTCGGCTGCCAATCGACGGCTGAACCCGGCGGGTTCGACTCCGGCCGACTTCAGCTCAGCCGTTCCCTCCATGGCCACCCAACCTGCCCACATATCGGGAGTGACTTCTGGGTGAAACTGAACGCCGAGGGCGGAACCGTAGCGAAAGGCATGGGGGAATTCCCCCTCCCAGCACGGGGGTTTCATTGTTGAGCTGCAATCTGATGAACTCCTTCTCCGTGGCCAACCACGGGTAGTCGTCCACCTGGTAGGCGCCCATATGGCCGCCGAGCACCACGATCTTGTCCCATCCACCGGCTGGTATCTCATCTCCGAGGCTGAGATCGATAATCATGTGGTCGGCCTCGATCTCAACAAAGGCTTCGAGCAGCCAGCCGGGTGTGATCTCCTTGCCGTGGGCAAGCACGAGGACGTTCATTGGTACGACTCGATTGGGGGGCAGGCACACATGATGTTGCGATCACCGTGTTGGTGATCGATGCGACCCACCGGCGGCCAGTACTTTCCCGTCACCAGCGACGAAATCGGGTAGGCGGCCTGCTGTCTGCTGTAAGGGCGGGCCCAATCCTCACCGGCGATCTGAGCGGCGGTGTGGGGGGCATGTCGCAGCGGACTGTCATCTACGGCGACTTTTCCAGCCACCACGTCGTCTATCTCGGCACGGATCGCCAGCATTGCCTCACAGAATCGATCCAACTCGGCCAGCGATTCAGACTCGGTCGGCTCGATCATCAGTGTGCCGACCACCGGGAATGACATTGTCGGAGCGTGGAAGCCAAAGTCCATCAGCCGCTTGGCTACGTCGTCGACCGTCACGTGCGACTCTTTGGTGAGCGGACGCAGGTCGATGATGCACTCATGGGCCACGAGGTCTCCGGCGCCCATGTAAAGGATCGGGTAGGCCGGGGCGAGGCGATGGGCAATGTAGTTGGCAGTCAGGATGGCGACCTCGGTGGCACTCCGCAGGCCATCGGCGCTCATGAGCGCGATGAACATCCACGAAATCGGCAACACTCCGGGTGAGCCCCACGGTGCAGCCGATACCGCTCCGACGCCGGTTTCAGGGCCGGCCCCGGCCGCGAGAGGGTGGTTTGGCATGAAGGGGGCAAGGTGGCTCTTCACCCCGATCGGACCAACCCCCGGGCCCCCTCCCCCGTGCGGGATACAGAACGTCTTGTGAAGGTTGAGGTGGGAAACATCAGCGCCGAACTCGCCCGGTTTGGCCACCCCAACCATGGCGTTCAGGTTGGCGCCGTCGAGATACACCTGGCCTCCATGCTCGTGCACGACCGCGCACACATCGGTTATCTGAGCCTCGAAGACCCCGTGCGTAGACGGGTAGGTCACCATGAGGGCGGCCAGCGAGTCGCGGTGCTCCTCAGCCTTCGCCTCGAGGTCGGCCAGGTCGACGTTTCCCTGTTCGTCGGTGGCCACCACCACCACCCGCAGCCCGGCCATTGCCGCGCTCGCCGGGTTGGTGCCATGTGCCGAGGCAGGGATCAAACAGACGTCACGGCCGCTCTCGCCCCGGCTGCGGTGAAAGGCGCGGATTGCAAGCAGTCCGGCATATTCGCCCTGAGAGCCGGCGTTCGGCTGCAGAGACACCGCGTCGTACCCGGTGATCTCGACCAGCCAGGTTTCGAGCTCAGAGAACAGCTCGAGATAACCGACCGCCTGATCGAGCGGCGCAAAGGGATGGAGATTGGCAAACTCCGGCCAGGTGATGGGAACCATCTCGGTGGTGGCGTTCAACTTCATGGTGCACGAGCCGAGCGGGATCATCGACCGGTCGAGGGCAACGTCCTTGTCGGCCAGCAGTCTCAGATAGCGGAGCATCTCGGTCTCGCTGTGATAGCGGTGAAAGACCGGATGGGTCAGAAACTCGCTGCTGCGCTGCAACGACGCCGGAATCGCCGATCCCACCGACGCATCCAGGGACTCCACCGAGGCCTCGGCCCCAAACGCCCGCCACAAGCTCTCGATGTCCGATGCCGTCGTCGTCTCAGCGACCGAGATCCCGACGGTATCCGCGTCGACCAGCCGAACGTTGATGCCTTCGGTGAGCGCGGCGGCCTGGACCTGCTGGGCCGAGCCCGGGACTGAGATTGTGAGAGTGTCGAAGAACGAAGAATTGGTCACCAAAATGTCGCCGGCGGTTAGGCCGGCCGCCAGGATCCCGGTGAGGCGGTGGACCCGGCCCGCGATTGTCTGCAACCCGTCCGGCCCGTGATAGGCGGCGTAGAGGCCGGCCATGACCGCCAACAGCACCTGGGCGGTACAGATGTTGGAGGTGGCCTTCTGACGTCGGATGTGCTGCTCTCGAGTTTGGAGGGCGAGCCGGTAGGCGGTGCGACCGTCCTCGTCGACCGTCACCCCAACCAGCCGCCCGGGCAGCGCCCGGATGAACTCCTCCCGCACGGCCATGAAGCCGGCATGCGGCCCACCGAAGCCGAGCGGGACCCCGAAGCGTTGTGAGGAGCCGACCACCACGTCGGCCCCCCACTCACCAGGTGGCGTCAGTAGCACGAGGGCGAGCAAATCGGAGGTGATCGCCACCAGCGCTTCGATGGCATGGAGCGCTTCGGTGACGGCGGTGAGGTCGCGAACGGTTCCGCTCGATCCCGGATAGTGCAGCAGTGCGCCGAAGACCGCTTCATCGGCCGCTTGACCGACCGGGCCGACCTTCAACTCAATTCCGAGCGGCTCTGCCCGGGTGGTGAGGACGGCAAGCGTCTGGGGGTGGCAATCCTCATCCACATAGAAGAGGTCCGAATCCGCCTTGGCAACCCGATGGCACATGGCCATCGCCTCAGCGGCAGCCGTTCCCTCATCCAGGAGCGAGGCGTTGGCAAGATCGAGGCCGGTCAGGTCACTCACCATCGTCTGGAAGTTGAGGAGCGCTTCCAATCGGCCCTGTGAGATCTCCGGTTGATATGGCGTGTAGGCGGTGTACCAGGCTGGGTTCTCAAGCACGTTGCGTTGGATGACCGGTGGGGTGATTGTTCCGTAGTAGCCCATCCCAATCATCGAATTGACCACCGTGTTGCGATCGGCCATCTGGCGAAGCCGGGCAATCGCCTCGGTCTCGGTCAGTTCGGCCGGCAACTCGAGATCGCCATCCCATCGGATGCTCTTGGGCACGGCCTTGTCGACGAGATCGGCGAGTGAGTCGATTCCCAGTTCGTCGAGCATGGTCCGCTGCTGGGCTGGTCCGGGACCGATATGGCGTCGGACGAAGTCGGTTCGCTGCTCGAGATCCTGCAAGGAACGGCGCATGGGTTCTCTCCTGGGACGCGTGTCGTTTTCTCGACCGCTCCCCCTCTGTCGTCCAACCTGAGAGAATCACCGGCCGGGCCGGCTTACACCTTCGGTGAGGCCATGTGGCCTGCTTTCCAGAGTCGCCTGCCCCACGCGGTCCTGGTGCCTGAGAGGTTCCGGGGGATTGCTCCTTCGGCGCCCGGGTGGCCGGGACTCTCCCGCACAGGGTATTCAGCTCGCACGGTCGGCGGTCCGACAGTGCCGTGGGAATCGTAGCTGACGCGCGTATTCTGTGGACGGATGGTTGATTGGAACTTCGAACTTCAGGTAAGCCGGGAGGCGGCAGCCCTCGTTCGTCGCAAAGGCGGGACGGTGGCCCTCGACTTCATACCGCCTATCAGTTGAGGGGGAAACCCCGAGGTGTCGGTCGACACCCATCTGAAAGGCAAACGGATCACCAACCGGTACCGGACCTATTCCGAAGAAGGAGCCCAGGTCCTCATAGCCCATTCACTCCTGGGCTGGGCCTACGGGGTGCAACTCGAAACCCGCCGCGGCCTCTTCGGTAAACGCATCAAGGCCAGGGTCGACCACAAACATCGGCCTACTTGACGGCACTAAAGCTCGTCGCCCCGTTGGGGCGACATCGCGGTCGCCAGTCACCTGTCGCCAGTCGCCGCCCTACGGCTCGATGAAGATGCACTCTCCGGGGCATTCCTCGGCGGATTCGATGACGGTGTCTTCCATACCCTCCGGCACGCGGGCGAGACCACTGGCTCCTT
>JAUXJL010000307.1 GCA_030624805.1 Acidimicrobiia bacterium | reverse complement strand
GTGTATGAACCCTCAGCTGGAAGCTGGGATGAGCTTCCCGGGCCGCCAACGCCTCGGGAGCATCTGGGCGTTGCCACCGACGGCCGGGTCATATACGCCGTCGGCGGGCGAGTACAGGGCCGGCTACTCGATGCCTTCGAGGCTCTCGATCCTGACTCAGGCCAATGGGAGGTGTTGACGGGCCTTCCCACAGCGCGGGGAGGATTGGCCGCGACCGCGACGGACTCGCGAATCGTGGTGGCCGCGGGCGGCGAGGGTAGCAACGGTACCTTCAGTGAGGTAGAGGTCTACGCTGCCGCGCTGGACCGGTGGGAAAGCTTGCCCGGACTTCCTACCCCTCGGCACGGGCTCGGTGTGGTAGCCGACGGCGACCAGCTGTTTGTGCTGGCCGGCGGTCCCCAGCCCGGGCTCACAGTCTCGAACGCCAACGAGTCGTTGGATCTCAGCGGGTTCGCTGCGCTGGGACTGTGAAGAAGATGAGCCGTCGCCGGAGTTGAAATTCGCGGTTGAGGTGCTACAGAGTGATGTAGTCAGCTCCACCTCAAAACTTTCGATGCCTTCCGGGATCGGGTACGTTTTGGTGGAGAGCTATCTGTGACAGACGACAACGCTACCGGCTCGAAACAACGACACTCGATGCTTCGCAGTCTTGTCGTGGCGGTCGGCGGTGTGGGGGTTGCCGCCCTCTTGGTGTGGATCGCTCTCGGGATCCTTGGTGAAGATCGGCAGCCGCAGCAGCCCGAGGTCCAGTTGAGAGGTGTCGAGAGTCCCGAAGCCGCGGTTGACGTCTATCTGGACGGCTTGGTAGACGGCGAGTTCGCTGCGATGGCGGGGCTGTTCACAGACCCATCCTTTCGTATCCGAGCCGAGCACGACTGGTGGTTCACCATGCGTGACTCCGCCACCATCGAGGTAACGCCGGGTCCCGTCGAGCGGATCGGAGAGGATGCCACCGCTCCGTTCGTCGTGAGCGTGCGGTTCGTCACCGGAGACGAGTGGAGCTACACCTCCTCTCTGTCGCTTGCCGAAGAGAATGGCCGCTGGTTCGTCGACTGGGCGCCTGCGGTGCTGTATCCCGGCTTGCGCCGAGGAGAATCCGTTCGGGCCAAGCTCGTCTGGCCAGAGCGGGGTCGCATCTTGGCCCATGATGGGACTGCTCTTACCGAGGATCGCCCTGCGGTGTTGGTCGGGGTGGTGCCGGAGCGTATCGGCAGCGTGCGCGACGTGACGGCGTCCTTGGACCAATACCTGAACGTCGATCCCGCCCGCGTGCAAGCGGCCATAGAGGCTCCTGGAGTGCAGCCGGACTGGTTTCTCCCGTTGGTCCTGGTGAGGCCGTCCGATTTCCGTGCCGTGCGGCCGGAGCTGGCTCCGGTTCCCGGAATCGTGTTTCGTGAAACCCTCTCCCGGCTCTCGCCTGCCTCGGGGTTCGCCAGCCATGTGCTGGGACGGGTAGATGAGGTGACCGCCGAGGAGCTCAACAAGCTGGGAGCGCCATATGAGCGGGGAGACCTGGTCGGTTTGTCCGGTCTGGAGCGTGTCTTTGAGCCACGGCTCGCCGGCTCGCCGAGAGTCGAGGTGGTACGCGTGAGCCAGGCCGGCGAGACGACCGAAGTCCTGTACCGCTCGTCCGGTCGCGACGCAGAGGATCTCGACACGACGCTCGATCCAGCGGTTCAGCGCGCAGCAGAACGGACCCTCGACACGGCTCCCGAGCCGAGTGCGATCGTGGTGTTGGAGGCCGCCACCGGGGAGATCCGCGGCGTCGCCAGCCGTCCGCTGGGAGAGTTCAATCGGGCACTTGGCGTCCACTATCCACCGGGCTCGACCTACAAGATCATCACCGCGGCGGCACTACTGCAGGCGGGTTTCGACACTGGTTCCGTAGTGTCCTGCCCTGCCGAGATCGTTGTGGGCGGAGGCACGATCCACAACGCTGGCGGTGGGAGCTTGGGTGAGACGACCCTCCTCGAAGCCTTCGCCCGCTCCTGCAATACCACCTTCGCATCACTCGGGGCCGGGCTAGACACCGCCGACCTGGTGGCAGCCGCTGAACAGTTCGGCTTCGGCGAGTCATACGAGCTGCCGCTCCCGGTCGCTGGTGCACACTTCCCTGCGCCAGAAAGCACCACCGAACAAGGCGCCGCCGCCATCGGCCAGGGCCGGGTCCTGGCCAGCCCGCTTCATATGGCGACCGTCGCGGCAGCGGTGGCAACCGGTGAGTGGCACGCTCCACGGTTGCTTGTCGACCAAGATGCGGAAGGCCGGCCCCTTGGGATCGATGTGGCTCGGCTGCAAGAGATGATGCACGCCGTCGTCGACCACGGGACCGGAACCCGGGCCCGTCTGGAAGGCGAGCCTGTGTTCGGGAAGACCGGCTCGGCCGAGTTCGGTGAAGGAGACCCGCTGCCAACCCACGCCTGGTTTGTTGGATACCGGGGGCCGCTGGCCTTTGCCGTCTTCGTCGAGGGAGGCGGGTCGGGTGGCGGAGTGGCTGCTCCCTTGGCGGCCGCCTGTCTCGAGGCGCTCGACGATGAGCGGGCCGCCGCCCTGGCTCCGCTGGCGCCCTGCGCTCAAGATACGTGGCCGACCTTCCAAGGAACC
>JAUXJL010000229.1 GCA_030624805.1 Acidimicrobiia bacterium | reverse complement strand
ATTCGCCGGGCTCGCCGTGAGGAGCGGGAGGTCAGCGCCGGACCGGACCGGAAGCAACCGACTGATCCAACCGATACGGGCTTGACAGATGACGAGCTCGAGCAGCTCGAGCAATCGGAGGCGAAAGAGAGCCAACGGGGATCGAAGAAGGAGAAGCGCCGCCAGAAACGCAAGAACCGCTCGTTCTGGAAGGAGCTGCCGATTCTCATTCTGGTCGCCCTCGTCGTAGCGATCATCATCAAGACGTTCTTCTTCCAGGCCTTCTACATTCCATCCGGCTCGATGAATCCCACCCTCGAGATCAACGACCGGGTGCTGGTCAACAAACTCTCGTATCAGTTTGGGGCGATTGAGCGCGGAGATGTCCTGGTGTTTGACTCGCCTGAGGCAATCGACGTCGAAAGATCGCTGATCGATCGGGTGTTCCGCTCCATCGGGGAAGCCACCGGGCTCACCTCACCGGACACCGTTCTCATCAAACGCGTGATCGGATTGCCGGGACAGACCGTCGAGGTGCGAGACAACCAGGTCTACTTGAACGGCAATCCGATTGCAGAGCCGTACTTGCCGGAGGGCGTATCGATGCGCGATATGGCCGAAGTCACCGTCCAGGCCGACCATGTCTTCATGATGGGCGACAACCGCAACCAGAGTCGGGATTCCCGAGTGTTCGGGTCAATTCCGCGTGAGGACATTGTGGGGCGGGCATTCGTGACCGTGTGGCCGCCCGCTGAGTGGGGAGGCCTCTAGGTGGGCTATGTCACACGCAGACGGTAGACCCATGGCAGGCAACCGCCATTTGTTGACGTGTCGGTCTAACGTGATCGGTATTAGCGACGGGAGAGCCGGGTGAACGAGGAAGATCTCGAGCGGTACGAGACCGAAGTCGAGCTCCAGATCTACAAGGAGTATCGGGATGTTCTTCCGATGTTCAAGTTCGTGGTCGAGACCGAGCGCCGCTTCTATCTTGCCAACAAAGTCGACTTGGAGACCCGCCAGGTGGGGGATGCCGTGTATTTCGAGATCGAACTCGAGGATGCCTGGGTATGGGATATGTATCGGCCGGCCAGATTCCTGCAGAAGGTCAAGATCATGAGCTTCCGCGACGTGAATATCGAAGAGTTAGAGCCCGGGACCGCGCTCTAACCAACCGCCGGGTGGCCCGGCTCGGCGAGTCGCTCGCCGCATTGTTCCTAGAGGAACGCGGAGGAAAGATCGTCGCCCGTAATGTCCGCTCGGGTCGGGGCGAAATCGATCTGATCGTTCGATTTCCCGACGGCCTGGTTGCCGTTGAGGTGAAGACCCGGACAGGGGGAGACCCGAGGGACGCCTTTACCCGGCGCAAGGCGGACCACGTCTGGCAGGCCGTGGGTGGGCTCAAACCGAAACCGCGCCGGGTTGATCTGGTGGCTGTGTCACTTACCCGAGCTGGTGTCGGCATCCTGTGGATCCCCGGCGTTTCGTGATTGGCCTCACGTGTCGCGTCGGCTCCGCAACTCTTTGAACCAACATCCTCGATGCCAATGTCGACGCAGGTCGGGTGCCTCCTCGGGAACAACAACGAGGTGGCCCACACCGAGCTGGATCGTGTTGGCACACCCCGGGCACTGGTAGGTCTTTCGGGCTGCATACGGCTGAACCACGGTGACTATCTCTAGCCCCAGAGGGCCCATGCGAGCACTCCGATAGTTATTGCGAGCGCGGTCGCCACCACAACAATGTCGACGATGTCGCGTTCATGTGACCGGAACGGGTTGAAACCCATGCGCCCATGGTAGGAACGGTCAGCAGTTGAGATCTACGCCGATGTCATCGTTGGTGGCGATGCCCTGCAGCTCCAGGCATGACTCAGCAAACCGACGCCGCGCATCCGCCGTAGACAGCGTCTCGGCGTACGCGTCGATATCGGCCAGGGACGCCATCGCATCGAGCCGGCCTGCCCCCGATTGATAATCTGCCAGCACTTGCAAGCCTGCGGCAACTGCTTGTTCGTGCGGGCCGACCAGATCGCCGGTCGGTTGAAGATTCTGGAGGGCGGTGACGAGACGTTGGAAGGATGCCTCTACGTTCAAGGTTCGGAATAGCTCGATGAACTGGGCTTGAGCACCCGCAGCCTCGATATCGAGTAGGCCGGCGTTGAATGCTCCTTCCACATCGTCGAGCTCGGTACTCAGGACCGTCGAGATGGTCGCCAGATCCGCGAAATACTGTTGAGTCGATGAGCTTGTGCCGCTGCAGCCGCCGGACACCAACGTGAGGACCACGACGAGATTGATCGACCTCGTGAAACGCATGGCGTGAATCTAGGAAGGGCGGCGTTAGAAATCGAGGGGGGCCGGCTGGCTTCCGACGAACACGACCATGATGATGATGGCGACCAAGGCTGCCCAGAGGACGATGGCGGCCGCACGACGCCATTGATGGGCCCGGATCCGCCGGCCGAGGTCTTCCCTCCCCACGATGGTGACCGGGTGAGTCCGGTCGATCCGCGTGACCGGGCCGTCCTTGAATGCGAGGTCTCCGTTCGCCGGGGCAGCGCTGCTGCCATTGCCGCGGGCGGCGGGTTTGGCCGGCCCGGCCACGCCGGCCCTGTGGGCGGGTACCGGGGTGGCCGGTCGGTGGGAGCGGTCCCAGGGGCGCCGCCCGGATGGCCTCACAGTCAATGTTGTCGGCGACGGCGCCACGGGGGTTTGGGCGGGCCCGCAACCGCCCCGGCACTTGCGGGGAAGCGGGCCACGCGATTTCACGGTCACCTCCGCTCCACACAGCTCGCAGGTGGTCACGGAAGGTCGCGTCGTCTTGGGTCGGCCCGACGTGCGACGACAGGCATTACAAAACGACGGCACGGGACCTTTCGCCTTCACGGCGACAGATGTGCCACAGCGCGAGCACGAGATAGTTACAGGGCGACCCACATCACCATTTTAGTCCACAATGGGTGAGATTGGTCAGGCACGATGGGTGTGTGTCGCAGGCGTCACATACGGTGCCCACATGTTCGCATCAATCGCATCAACGGCATTGGTCGGAGTCGAAACCCGAACTGTCCACGTCGAGGTCCACGCCACGGGATCAGGAAAGCCTGCCTTCTCCATTGTGGGGCTTCCCGACACCGCGGTGCGGGAGGCCCGGGAGCGGGTGCTGTCCGCCCTCGTGGCATCAGGATTCAGTGTTCCGAAGGGTCGTATCACTGTCAACCTCTCGCCAGCCGACTTGCCAAAGGCGGGTTCTGCTTATGACCTTCCTATCGCTATCGGGACTCTGGTTGCGATGGGTCAGGTGGTGCCGGCCGCTTCGAGAGTGGTCGCGCTCGGTGAGTTGGCGTTGGACGGGCAGGTTCGCGCCGTCCGGGGCGGCCTGGGCGCGGCGGTAGTCGCTCGCCGCCTCGGCCTGCCTTGTGTGCTGGCTCCGGATTCGGCGGGCGAAGCCCTTCGAGTCCGCGGTAGCGATGTGCGCGGTGCGGCCAGCTTGACCGAGGCTATTGGAGTTGCCCTCGGGTCGGTGTCCGGCACGACCACGCTTCCGCCGACTTTAGAGGCCCAACACGAGGCCAACGATCTGGCCGATGTGCGCGGTCAGCTCGTTGCCCGCCGTGCCCTCGAGGTGGCCGCGGCTGGCGGTCACCATCTCCTTCTGTTCGGTCCGCCCGGTGCCGGCAAGACAATGCTCGCTGCCTCACTGCCGTCGCTGTTGCCCCCACTCACCGAAGAGGAGGCGCTGGAGGTGGCGTTGGTGTGGGGGGCGGCCGGACTGTCGCGCGGCGGGTCCGATACGCCCCCGTTCCGCAGCCCGCATCACACCGCCACGGTGGCGGCCATGGTTGGTGGGGGCAGCGGCCTCCCGAGCCCGGGTGAGGTCAGCGTGGCTCATCCAGCGATGTTATTATGTTTCTAGAAGGAGAACCGTGTCGAAGCCGAAGGCCGCCATTTACGTCCGCATCAGTGATGACCGTGAGGGGGCTGGCCTCGGCGTTCGTCGCCAGGAGAAGGATTGCCGACTCCTGTGTGAGCAGAACGATTGGGAGGTCGGAGAGGTCTTCTCCGATAACGACGTATCCGCCTACTCGGGGAAGCGCCGAGCTGGATAT
>JAUXJL010000049.1 GCA_030624805.1 Acidimicrobiia bacterium | reverse complement strand
GGAGGCTCCTTGGACCAGCCCGGCGATGTCAACAAATTCGACGGCGGTCGGCACGATCTCGCCTGGCCGGACGATGTTTGCAATCATCTCGAGCCGAGGATCCGGCATGTGAGCCACCCCGAGATTGGGCTCGATTGTCGTAAACGGGTAGTTCTCTGCGGCAATACCGGCGGCAGTGAGCGCATTGAACAAGGTCGATTTCCCGACGTTGGGGAGCCCGACGATGCCGCATGTGATACCCATTCTTATACCTTCCAAAGCTGACAGCGCCGAAACAGTAGTCCGGCGTGCGCACGAGTTGCTGTGGCTTTTTCCTGATCGGCCGATACGGGTGGGATGGAGAGGTTTAAGGGAACTGTTCGCCTACCCGGCGATCCGTTTGAGCTGTCCGCCGTGGTCATAGTCGCCGATGGGCGGCTCTCGATTTCCGCCCGCGAGCACACGCTCGGTGATTGGCCGCTCGACGGGATCTCGGCTGATGTCCAGCCGGACGGATGTCACGTCCAGGTTGGGCACGAGGCGCTCATCGTCACGGTCCCCCATCCGGTCCGTCTCGCCGACGCAATCGGGGCCGGTCGAATGGGGCCCGGCAACGAATCTCGAATCCGTTCCGAGGCGCTCGAACCCGGTTCCCGCCACCACGAAGGCCCGGAGCCGTCACCCCATGGCATCTTGAGCCGCATTCCCCTGGTCTGGAAGCTCACTACCGCAACGGCCCTGCTCATTGCCGCCCTCGCGATCTTCGCACCCGTTGCCCTGGTCGGGCTGCTGTTGCTTGTGGCTACAGCCCTCCTCATTACCGGGGCGATGGGGTTTCTGGATCCCTTTACCGCAGTGCGGCTCCCGGACCTTCTGACGCCTTCCCGCCTGATCGGCCTGGGAGTGGCGGTGGTCGTTGCCGCGCTGGTGCTGGCCGTCAGCATCGCCTGAGTCCCAACAGTCTGCGATCTCGTAAGCTGCTCGCATGGAGAACGTGTTTGCCGACGACTACGACCAAACCCAGGACAAGCCCGG
The DNA here is from genome assembly GCA_030624805.1 of Acidimicrobiia bacterium. Lineage (GTDB taxonomy): Bacteria > Actinomycetota > Acidimicrobiia > Spongiisociales > SHLN01 > SHLN01. Next base: position 9,132 of record JAUXJL010000049.1, on the reverse strand, counting down.
TTTTAGATGGGACCGCATGAGGCTGGCTCAACGGCTCGGCGGCGAGATGTTGGGCGCCAGCGTCTACGTGTTGCCACCGGGAGAAAAGAGCTTCCCCTATCACCTGCATCGAGCCAACGAAGAGCTGCTCCTGGTACTTGATGGGCAGGTGCAGCTAAGAACCCCAACGGGTACCAACACGATGAACACGGGCGACGCCGCCCTTTTCCGACGTGGCGAAGAAGGGGCGCACCAGGTGATCAACTCCTCCGAGGCGCCGGCCCGGTTCATCATGTTCTCGACGATGGTGTCACCCGAAGTCGCTCAATATCCCGACAGCGGCAACATCGGCGTGCTCGACTGGTCGCCGGGAGGATCAGAAGAAGACCGCTTCGTGCGGTTCCTCGATGGTTCGGCCGAGCGGGATTACTTCGAAGGCGCCTAAACCTCACCAAGGTAGATCGGCGTGGTCACCGTCCGGTCGGTGAGATACGCCTCCAGGAGCGGCACCAGCGCCGGCGGGAACAGCTGGATATCTGCGAGCCGGGCCACGGTCACCCATTCCACTCCGACCTGGAGGTGGTCGGCTTCATGCGCCTGAGCGATGGCCGGGCCCGCCAGTGAGCATCGGAACATGAGGTCTACACCGTGGAAATCGGGGGCTGACAGGTAGTGGAGGTCGTGGTTGGCAGCGATGTTGTCGCGGACCCACAACAGCTCATGCACTCTCACTGAATGGCCGGTCTCTTCCAGCGTCTCTCGAGCCACCGCCTCTTGCAGGGTTTCTCCGGGTCGAACGCCCCCGCCCGGCAGCTCGTAGAAGTCACCGGCTCGTTCGTGTCGCAGGTGGTTGACGAGCACACGGTCCTCTTCGACCAGGACGGCGCGCGCCGAGGGTCTGACCGGGCGCGTCACGAGCGCACAACCACCGTGTCGCCGGTAACGAAGTCGGTATCGAGCTCGATGAGATCTTCGACTCGCTCCCGCAGCTCCGGAACATGGCTCACCACAGCCACGAGCCGGTTTCCACCAACAAGGGCTTCGATCCCTTCCATGGCAAGGTCCAGGTGCTCGGGGTCGAGGCTGCCGAATCCTTCATCGAGGAAGAATGCGTCCAGCCGGCCACCGGTGCGTGAGACCATTTCGGCGAGAGCGAGCGCCAGCGACAATGAGGCAAGAAACGTCTCACCGCCGGAGAGGGATTCGGCCTTACGTTTGCTCTCGGCGGCCGCCAGGTCCACGACATCGAAGTCCCCGTCTTCGGTGAACCGGTACCGTCCCCGGGTCATGCGCTCAAAGTGCTCGCTTCCCAATGCCGCCAGGCCTCGACGCTCCTCGTCGAGGATGAACTTGAGGAACCGGGACGGGAGCAGGTCATCGGCCAGTGTCGTGTAGGTGGCGAGCCGAGCGACCGTCTTCGAGGATGCTGCCTCGAGCTCCTCGAAGCGGACGATCCGAACCGACAACGCGTCGATTCGCTCGGCGAGTTTTCCATGTTCGGTCGCGGCCCGCTGACGGGCATCGGAGATGGTTTCTGAATCATCCAGACCAAGCGAGCGCTTCAAATCAGACACCGCGGCGGTTGCGGTTTTTACGACTTCTTGGGCCTCGGTCTCCTGGCCCGTCGAGGCAGTCTGAGCTTCTTCCCACAGCTTGCGAAGCAGAGTGAGCGAATCGCCAAGTTCAACCGGCTCGGCGTTCGGTCGCAGATCGCCGCCGAGCTGGCCGGCCAGGGTGGCCACCGTGGTGGCGAGCTGGACGAGCTCGGTGCCTACGTTCCCCAGCCTCGATCGGATGTCGTCGAAGGCCGCCCGTGCTTTCGCCTCCGCCTTGGTGGCCGCTTCGAGCAAAGCACTCGATTCGACCAACCGGCGGCGCCTTTCCTCAATTTCAGCGGCCGGGTCGAGGTCCGGAATCACCTCGTGAAGGTCACCGACCACAGCCTCATGTTCTGTGGCGACCCGGCCACGATCTGCTTCGACTGCCGTTTGCGATTTTTCGGCCGTGGCGAGTGCCGCCCGCAGCGCCTGAATCTCAGCAGCGATGCCGGCGCCGGCCGCAACGGCCTGGGTATGAGCTGCGGACGCGGCTTGTTGCGAGAGCCGGGCCGTATCGAGAGCTTGTTCCGCCCGGTCGAGCGCGGTGGCCTTGCCGGCCGGGGGGACGGTGGCAACCACCTGGGAACACACCGGACACGTTTCACCGTCTGCCAGCTCCCTGCGGATGGCGATTGCCATTGAGTCGTGACGGGCCCCGTGGAGGGCGGTCTCGGCGGCGGCTACATCCCGGTCCGCTTGGTCCACAGCACGGTGGCTGGTGACAAGCTGCGTCTCCAGCACACCCCCCTGCTCGACGGCCTCGGCATGGGCCTGTGATGTGGATACAGCTTCGGCGCCAGCTTGCTCAGCCTGGGCGTCCAGCGCCGACAGACGTTGCACCAGATCACCCACCCGCTCGAGCAGATTGGACGCGTGGGCGATCGCCTCGGTCCCGCCCGTGCTCTCGGTCACCTCGGCATCGTGGCGGCGGGCGGTGTCGAGTTCGGAGACTGCTTCAGCCATCGCCTGTTCGGTTGACTCCGCCAGTTCGGTTCCGGCGGTGGCTCGCACCAGCAACTGCTCACTTTGTTCCCTGGCCGGCAGCTGGGCCGCGATGTCGCCCAGCTCGGACAATCGGAGTTCTGCCCGCTCGACGTCGCGCCGCCCGGCCTCGACTGCAGCCTCCAGGTCCGCAGCCTGCGCCTGGCTGGCATCAAGCAAGGCCAGTTTGGCGATTGCGGCTTCGAGGATCGGGCCCGCCTCCCGCAGAGATGCGCGATCGGCATCGACATCGGTCCGGAGGCGTTCGAGATCGGCGAGTTGGTCGCGCAGGTCGTCACGGGTGGCCTTGGCGGCTTCGGCCATGTCGTCGAGCCGGTCGAAAGCGAACACACCCTTGAGCACCGTATCGCGCTGGGACGCCGTGGCCTGGAGCAAGTCGGCGAACCGGTTTTGAGCAAGGAACACCGAGCGATTGAAAGCATCAAACGACAATCCGAGCAGCTCCTCAACCCGGGCCGTCACGGCCCGCTCGCCGGTGACCTCTTCCAGGCGCTCGGAGTCGGGATCGGCAGCTTCGTGCCGATAGAGGTTGTGGGCGCTTTGCCCTTTTCGGCGGATCGCCCTGACCGCCCGCCAGGTCTCACCCTCCACCTCGAACCACAACTCGACGTGGGCTGTGCCCTCTCGCTGGTTGATCAGATCCTTTACCGATCTTCCGGCTCGGGGGGTCTTGCCGTACAGCGCGAAGGCGACGCCGTCGAGAAGGGTCGACTTACCCGACCCGATGGGCCCCACGATCCCGAGCAGCCGCCGATCACGGAAATCGAAGGTGTGGTTCCCGGCGTAGGACTGGAACCCCCGCATCGTCAACTCAACTGGACGCATGCAACACCTCGTCCTGCACCTGGCGGAAGGCCTCCAGCAGCTCGGCAGGAGGCTCCTCACCCCGCTCGTGCTGGTAGTACTCGGCGTAGACGTCCTCCCACGGCAGCTGCCCGCGCGATCCCTGAGCAGGCTCGTCGCGCTCATAGACGGCGGCCACCTTTACGAGGTAGGGGAACCGGTCGCGGGCGAGGGCGTCGAGTCCTGGCTCGGGACCGGCGGTCTTGACCTTTAGGTCGAGGTATACCTCGTCGAGATCGGTGCGAACAACAATCTCATCCCAGCTTCCTGCCACCTGTGTGAGGCGGCGTCCCGAGGTGAGCGGAACAGTTCGCACCCGGGCAGGTTGGCCGGGCTCGGCGTCGACGATGACAACCCGTTTCTGCTCGCCGGCCTCGCCGAAATCGAGTTCGAGCAGTGACCCGGCGTATTCGGCTGGAACGTTGGCACCCGGTACCGGCTGAGGGGCGTGGATGTGGCCCATTGCCACATAACTGAGCGAGGGAGGAATCGCCCCTTCAGCCACGGCGTAGGCCTCACCCATATGTAATTCTCTTTCGCCGCGGGGAGCCCCGTGGCCACCCACCCGGGCCCCCGTCACCATGAAGTGGGCAGCCAGGACGGACACAGCCTCGGTTCCCGCTTCCGCCACCAGAAACTCGGCATAGGTCTCGACAAGGCGTCTCACCCGCTCGGCGTACTGGCCGTACCAGCGGTCGGCGTCGGCCATGAAGTCGACTACCCGGCCCTCACGCAGAAACGGGAGACACGCCACGAGAGCCCGCCCGGCACCGATGTCAAGCTGCAGCACTCCCCCACTTGTTGGGTCCTTGATGTCGCCAACCAGGTGGATCCCCCACCCGGACAGGAACGGTCCGAGAGCCTCGAATAGCTGCGCTGAGTCGTGATTACCGGCCACGACCACAACAGGACGGGAGCCGTCCCCGGCCAGCTCGACGAGCCCCGACAAGCCAACCTGCAGCGCTTCCATTGGCGGAACCGGCCGGTCAAAGAGATCCCCTGAGTGGATCACGAGATCGACCTTCTCGGCGTCGGCAATGGCGGCGACTTCGTCGATGGCCTGGCCGGTCTCAGCAATCCGGTTGTAGCGGCCGAGACGCTTGCCGACGTGCCAATCGGAGGTGTGGAGGATCCGCACCTGTGTCCCTAAAGCCCTTCGAAGGGATCACCTTCGGCGACTACCTCCTCCTTGCGGGTCGCCCAGGGCGGGAACGGGAAGTCGACAACCAGCGGCAACGGAATCGCCGGTTGGCTCACCACCATGGTGCCGGGTTTGAGGAGCCGGGCCCTCGCTCTTGTGGAAGGCAGCATCCACCCGTATTCGGCTCGTTCGGCCTCCGCCGCGTCGAGCCGGCCCACCACCTTGAGCGCGGCATTCTCCATAACCTCCTGGGCTACCCGCGAAGCCGTCTGCTGGGCACCTACCAGCAGCACGCCGAGCGACCGGCCTCGCTGGGCAATGTCGATCAGCATGTCCTTGATCGGGCTTTGCCCTTCGCGGGGGGCATATTTGTTCAATTCGTCGAGCACGATGACCGACAGCGGGAATCGCTGACCGCGGTGTTCCTTTTCGGCGAACGTTTCTGCCAGGAGGGCGCCGACGACGAAGCGCTGCCCCAGATCATGCAGCGACTGGATTCCCACCACGGTCACCTGGGCGGCCGACCGATCGATGCGGCGGCTCTCACCTGCCCGGATGAGGTGACCGAGACGTCCTGCCCCGGCGTGGGCCCGGCGCATGAACGCCGAGACAGTCCCCGGCTGGACCCGTCCGGTCCATCGCGTCTCGGGCTCACCGTCGGGCGGATCGACGAACTCTTCGATCGCGTCGGTGAGTGACTTCAAGTCACGAATGACCGTCTCACCTTTGCCGGCGGTCACCACATCTCCCGGCTTGTGGCCCTCGATGGGATCGCGCAAGACGACGGCTCCCGGTTCGCCTGCGACATCGACTGCATATCGCTTGAGCTGGGCTTCGACCCGCTCTTCGATGAACGGGATCTGGTTGCGAGTGTCCGAGGCGTCCGTGAACAGGAATCGGAGAAGCCCGTCGTCGATGAACTCGCGCGGCGTCCAGGCGAACGCTTCGACTCCCTCCTGCCGACCTCCGATGTCGGGCACGACAACGTCGCCCGAGCGGGCCCGTGGCGGTGCCCAGAATGCGACAGACTCGAAGGGGGTTGGCTTGACCCCGAGCACGTCCCATGCGGCGGCGGCCGCTTCATTGAAGTCCTTATTGTGCTTGTCCAGCCACAACAGGTCCTCGCCCTTGACGTTGAAGACCAGCACCCGCATGTTGGCGGCTGCTTCACCAACCACTTCGGGCTTGGCCGTCAGCATCCGCAGAAAGAACAAGGCGAAGCTGGTCTTGGTGGCGACACCGCTGATGCCGGAGATGGACATATGTCCGCCTTTGCGGCCGTCGAAGAAATCTAAGTCGACGAACATCGGCTCGCCGTCGCGACCCAGACCAATGGCCAGTGGCCGGCCCCTCTCATCGGTGTAGAGGGCCTTGTGGCGTTCGAGACCGGTGGCCCGCCGGACTACCTCACCGGGATCGGGTGAGACCCACAACTCGGGATCGACCCGGGTGATCGCTATCTGGGCTGATCGCACCTTTGCTCCCGGAAGGATCCCATCGGCCGCGATGCGGTGGGTATCGGATTCGAAGGTGGCGCCCTCGAAGACAGCTTCGGACTCGGTGACCACCCCGTAGGTCTTGACCTCGCCAAACGTGGGAACATCGGTTGACACAACGACCAGGTCATCGAGTTGCAGGTATTCGTCGTCCTCGAGGACGACCCGAAACTCTCGAGTAGACGTGTGTTGAGTGCCGAGCACCCGGCCGACGCCCTTTTCGGGCTCAGGCGTTCTTGTCATTCTTCCTCCAGCGCTCCGGCCATTATGACGATCACGTCGCCACGCGCATGGTTGCTTCCCGCAACGCCCGGTATATGAGGTGCTGATCTCCGAGGCGGGCACGCAGCTGCCTTTCGAGAGCACCAATCGGAACCAGGTTTTGAGGCGCCCGCGGGTCGATATGTGGCTGAGAGGAGAACCGAGGCAACAAGGCGGCCGTCCGGTCGGCCAGCACCTTCACGTTGGCGAGGGACAGCGAGCCCGGTGCCTCACACCGGACGATACCCGACCAGCTGTGACCACCGGCCGGGCGGGTGAGACGCAGATACCAGGAGTAGCGCTTATAGCTCGGCATACCGAACAGTGGGGTGCGTTGGCCCGGCTCGAGTCGTCCCATGATTGGCGCAACCGCAGGGGGGAGGTAGGACACCCGGTGGCTCTTGATGTATCCCACCACCGACTCGGCGGCCAGCTCTGAGATGGGTCCGTCTGCAACCACGAAGTATCCGGCCCGGGCCAGGTCGAGGGCGATTTCGGCCTCGGTCCGTCTCATCTGGGTGTGGAAGTGGGAGATGAGCATGCCCGGATCGGGGCTTCCCACCGACTCGGTCTTGTACACAAGCCCATGACCAAGCGCCGGTATCTCGCCGGCGGCGCCCTCGGTGAATATGGCAAGCCGCACGACCCGGGTCGCCTCGATCTCGGACCGGGGTGGATCGCGGCGCCAAAGCGTGGCGCCGGCTGCGAATGAGCCACAGATACCCGGCACCGGCCCGGCCTCCGGATCGTCGATGGTGAGACGAGCGTCGACTCGTCGGATACCGTCAACGAAGGCCACCGCCGGAAATCCATCGTCGTGGCCGTCGATCGGCTCCCAGTCGCCGGTCGTTTCCACCTCGGTGTCGATCTGCCCGGCGGCAGGCGCGAGCGACTCATCGGTGTCTATGGACGCTCCGTACTCGGGCGACCACTCCTCGACGTAGAGGCGAGCCATTATGAGCGATGGTACAACGGGGGTGTGACACAAATGGTTACGTGCCATCGGCCGGCGGCCGCCGGCCCGCCCGACCGGTGAAAGTCCCGGGAGCGGTCTACGATTCCCGAATGTTCAACCAACATCCAATGATCATCCAGGGTGGCATGGGGGTGGCGGTGTCCGGCTGGGAGCTAGCACGGGCAGTTTCCTCGGAGGGCCAGCTGGGCGTGGTTTCCGGCACAGCTATCGATGCCGTCATGGCTCGCCGGCTCCAGCGCGGCGACCCCGGGGGTGACGTTCGACGCGCCCTGGAGGTTTTCCCGATACCGGAGGTGGCCGATCGCCTGCTTGACCGCTACTTCGTTGATGGCGGCATACCGGAGGGAGCCCGGCACCGGACCAAACCCATGCCGACATTGAAGCTCTCCCGTCACCTGCGGGAGTTGCTGGTGGCCGCCAACTTCGTCGAGGTTTATCTGGCCAAAGAGGGCCATGGCAATCCGGTTGGTGTCAACTATCTCGAGAAGGTCCAGATCCCGACTCTCCCCTCGCTGTATGGAGCGATGTTGGCGGGCGTTGACTACGTCTTGATGGGTGCCGGCATCCCGCGGGCTATCCCCGGCATTCTGGACCGCCTTGCCGAGGGGCAGGGAGTGGAACTGAAAATCGACGTCAAGGGGGGTGACGATCAATACAACCGTTTCGACCCGGTCGAATTCGGCGACGGGACGCTGCCACCGGTCGGGCGCCCGGCATTTCTGGCGATCGTGTCGTCCCACGTCCTGGCCACCATGTTCGCCAAAAAGGTCGAAGCTCGAGTGGACGGGTTCGTCGTTGAGGCGCCAACTGCGGGTGGGCACAATGCTCCGCCGCGGGGCCGCCTTCAGCTGACCCCCGACGGCGAGCCCCAATACGGTGAGCGAGATGTGCCCGACCTCGAAGCAATCCGCGGGCTGGGCCTCCCCTTCTGGCTGGCCGGGTCATACGCGGAGCCGGATCGGCTGCTCGAGGCTCTCGAGATGGGGGCGGCCGGGATTCAGGTCGGCACTGCCTTCGCCTTCTGTGAGGAATCCGGCTTCGATCCCAAGATCAAGCAGCGCGTTCTCGAGATGAGCAGGACAGGGCAAGCGCAGGTGTTCACCGATCCAGTGGCGTCGCCACCGGCTGTCCCTTCAAGGTTGTGCAACTGGAGGACACGGTCTCGGCCGACGAGATGTATTCGGCCCGTCCCCGTCACTGTGACCTCGGGTATCTCCGAAGTGCCTACCGCCGCGAGGACGGTTCGGTCGGGTGGCGGTGCGCGTCTGAGCCGGTGGCGGACTTTGTCAGCAAAGGCGGGGCGCCCGAAGAAGCCGTCGGCCGCAAATGCCTGTGCAATGCGCTCATGGCCAACATCGGGCTCGGCCAAACGCAGCGGGACGGGTACGTAGAGCCCGCCCTCGTCACGTCCGGAGACGATGTCGCCGGTGTCGCCCGCTTCCTCCCGCCTGGAGCCGATAGCTACCGGGCGGCCGATGTGCTCGAGTACTTGCTCTCGAGTCAGGAAAGCGCCCCCCAACCCGTCGGTTAGCTCCCGCCGGATCTGAAGACAAGAGGAGCCCAACGGCAGAGAATGCAGCATCGCTGAGTGCTGGTGGAGTTTCAACTCCGGTCGGCCGATCGGGAGATCAGTCAGAGGCTCCTCAACACAGCCAGGGCGGCCTGCTTCCGGTCCTGAGCCTCACCGGATATGGACTCGGTCTCGCCCTCTCCCCCAACCGATCGGGAGCCGACCTCCCGGGATCGGGAGCCGACCTCCCTGATCGGGAGTAACGAGGTAACTGTCTCGTTCGAGTTCACCGAGTCTCCAGCCGCTTCCTCTAACCGTCTCATGGC
>JAUXJL010000262.1 GCA_030624805.1 Acidimicrobiia bacterium | reverse complement strand
GTGCTGACTTCAACAGATCGGTTCGCGATCACGCTCGAGCAGATTGCCTGTGACCAGGAACGCGATCCGCCGCCAGGATATGTGACGGAGCTCGAGGCGTTTGGGCAGGACGCCGGACGCGACTTTGTCGAGGAGTAGATTGCCAACGGCGGTATTGCCGAGGTCGACGCCGCCTATGCGAACCCTCCCACGAGCTCAGAGCAGATGTATCACCCGGCCCGGTTTATCGATCGTGAGGCCGTGGTTGGTGTCGAGTTGGATCGGCTGTCGGTTACGGGGTTCACTGAGGTGGATACCGGCGTATTCGGAGAGAGGATGTTTCGGGCCTTACTCTCAGAAGGGGTGACAACTCCGCAGGCATTACAAGCTGCGACAGGGTGGGGGGGCGATGTTTACCGCGTGCTCTGGAATGGTACCGATGTAGTGCTCGTGCTCGCTTTTGAGGGCGACCGTGCCGCGGACGCCCGCGAATTAGCTGAAACGCTGGGCGGTTGGGCCAGCGCCTCGATCGGGGTGGGGTCCGGACGGCCCGACAACACCGGGCTGGCCTTTGAGGGCGAGGAGTATGCCTTCGTAGCTCATAACGGGGGCTCAATGCTCTTCGTAGTTTCGAATGATTCCAAGATCGGCCGTGACGTTCGCAATCGCTTCTGGCCAACCTGGTAGGAAATGGCTGGCTGGATGGCCAGGCTCGAACCAACCGGAGGAGGGGGCCAGGTTGGGGGCAGCTCGAGAATGAACCGGGCTCCCGCCAAGACCACTGCCCGCTTCGGTATTACGTAGCGCACATGGGTAACAAGCCCATCTCCGTTCAGCCCCACGAGCCATAGGGCTTCTCTCATGCCCACGGTGTGCACGGACCTCCCCGATAGCACGAGGCCCCGACCGTTTGCCAGAGGTCGTAACCCCCGCCATCGCCGGCCGAACCCCAGCGCCACCGAAACCGGCGGCGACAGCCAGCCCTCATCGTCGGACACAACCAACACGACCGCACCGTAGGTGCAGACAGACGGTGAGGGAACCCCTGAGTTGAGGCGGCGGGTGACCGGTAGGCTCCCGCCATGTCCGGCACGCTTGTCCTGTGCGCCACCCCGATTGGCAACCTTTCTGACGCCTCACCAAGACTGCGAGAGGCTCTCGATAGTGCCGACATCGTGTATTGCGAAGACACCCGGCGCAGTCAGAAGCTGTTGGCCGCCCTCGGCATCAAGGCCACCCTCCGCAGCTACTTTGTGGCCAACGAAGCGACCCGGGCCCGGGAATTGGCCGGCCGACTCGAGCAGGGAGAAACCGTGGTCCTCATCACCGATGCGGGTATGCCCGGGGTGGCCGATCCCGGCCTTACGGCAGTCCGGGCGGCGACTGAGGTTGGGGCAGCGGTCACCGTAGTGCCCGGACCAAGCGCCGTGACTGCTGCGATTGCGGTGTCGGGGCTTCCGTCGGAACGGTTTGTATTCGAAGGCTTTCTTCCCCGCAAACAACAGGCTCGAATCGCCTACCTGGACGAACTGAGCAGCGAGCCCAGAACCATGGTCTTTTTCTTGGCACCTTCACGGGCCGCCATCGAGTTGTCGGAGCTGGCCGACGCCTGCGGCGCCAACCGGCCCGTGGTTGTTGCCCGCGAGCTCACCAAACTCCACGAGGAGGTGTGGCGGGGCACGCTCATACAAGCCGCCACTCACTTCGCCGGACACTCACCCCGGGGGGAGCTCACCGCGGTGGTCGGTGGCGCTCCATCGGAGCCGGGTGACCTGGCGGCAGCCGTCACGGCCGTCCTCGCCGCGGTTGCAGGCGGAGCGCGCTTCAGCGCCGCCGTGAAAGAAACCGCCGATTCACACAACGTTCGACGCCGTCTGCTCTACGAAGCGGCCCGCAAACAGCTCGAATCCGAACCGGGCTAGTTATTGATTTGCAGTTCAGCCTTACAGTTCGGGCAAATTCCCTTGCCGTGGAAGGACCGAACGCTTTCGGTTGAGCCACAAAACGTGCAGGTCGCTTCCAACTTGCGCATGCTTATGTTTCCGCCGTCGACCCAGATCGTTAGCTGGTCACCCTCTCGGATGTTAAAAAGCCTTCGCGTCTCGGCCGGGATGACAACTCTTCCGAGGTCATCGATCTTGCGGACAATACCGGTGTCCATTAATACCTCTCTTGCAGTCGACCTGCCCCACGTGGGCAACCATACTCGGGAGGCGGCTGCGGAGCGCGTTCGATTTTTGTCCGTGGCCCGGCAGTTTGGGGACCGCCACTAGCCTCGTATGCATCGAATGTATATCACGACTCCCATTTATTACGTAAACGATTCCCCCCATATCGGTCATGCTTACACCACGGTGCTCGGCGATTCCCTTGCCAGGTATTACCGATTGGCGGGCCGGGAGACTCGCTACCTAACCGGCACAGACGAGCACGGGCTCAAAATTGCCCGCGCCGCCGAGGATATGGGAGTCACACCGCAGGAGATGGTCGACGACGTGAGCACCCGCTACCGCGAATCGTGGGCGTCACTGGAGGTCATGTACGACGACTTCATACGTACGACCGAGCCTCGCCACAAAGTCGGGGCCCAGGCGTTTCTCCAAACCCTGTATGACAACGGGGATATCTACAAGGACCGTTACGAGGGGTTGTACTGCGTGTCTTGTGAGGACTACTACCGGGAAGAAGACCTGCTCGAGGGCGGCTTGTGCCCGATCCACCACACCCCGGTCGAGCATTTCAGTGAAGACAACTATTTCTTCCGGCTCTCCAATTACGGGGATGCCCTGCTGGCGCACATAGACGCCAACCCGGACTTCGTCTTCCCGCCTACCCGCCGAAACGAGGTGGTTGGCTTCATCAACCAAGGCCTCGAGGACTTCTCGATAAGCCGGGCCTCGCTCGATTGGGGCATCCCGATCCCCTGGGACGACGGACAAGTCATATATGTTTGGGTTGAGGCGCTCATGAACTACGCCACCGCCGTCGGGTACGGTCAGGACGGCGAGCTCTTCAACCGGTGGTGGCCGGCCGTGCATCTCGTCGGCAAGGACATTCTCCGATTCCACGCCATCATCTGGCCTGCCATGCTGCTGGCGGCCGGGGTGGCACCGCCTCGACAGATCGCCGCCCACGGCTGGTTGTTGGTGGGCGGCGACAAGATGTCGAAGACTGCTCTCAATCAGATCGCGCCGGCGGATCTTCTGAAAACGTTTGGGGTGGACGGATACCGGTATCACTTCATGCGCGACGGTGTCTTTGGGAGCGACGGCAACTTCTCATGGGAAGGGATGGTCGACCGCTACAACGCTGATTTGGCCAACGACCTCGGCAATCTGGCCAATCGGGTCCTCAACATGGTCGATCAGTATCGCGACGGCACGGTCCGGGCGGCTTCGGGATCGACTGAGTCCGACCACAGGCTCGCGGCAGCCGCAGCCACGGCACTTGAGGCACTTGATGGATTCGCCACCTACCGATTTGGTGATGCGTTGCTCGAGATCTGGCGGCTGTTCGGCGCCGCCATTGCCTACGTCGAAGATAACGCACCCTGGGTGCTTGCCAAGAACCCCGACGATGCCAAACGGCTCGACGAGGTGCTCAACGCATTGTTGGAAGCCCTCCGAGTCGGAGCCATCC
>JAUXJL010000171.1 GCA_030624805.1 Acidimicrobiia bacterium | reverse complement strand
GGCACCACGCAACTGGAGGTGCTCGGCGATCCAACAGTGCCGGAAAACGGGATTGGCTCAATGACCGGAGTTCCCGATTCGTCGGACGTGAGATAGCGGATTAGCCCCCGATAGACAGCGTCGGCATAGGCCATCTGCACGAGGCTGGTCTCGAGGAGCCTCTCCTCCTCCGCCGTGGAGATGTAAAGACCCTCAACGATGACGCTCGAGGGATCCGAGCGACGGAGAAGCCCATAGAAGTCGTCGCCCGTTTCCGGGTCCACCCTTGCCTTGGGGCCATTGATTTTGCCTGCACTCCAGGAACCAGCGAACGGACTGAGGCCGCGCATCAGCTCCTCGTGGATCAGCGAGGCAAGACGATCCGAGCCAGGCGAGGAGACCGCGTAGGACACGTCGGAACCCGGCGCGGGCAGGGTTTCTGTCGGCGAGCTGTTGTTGTGAACCGCGATAAGAGCGTCAGCGCCCGCGCCGTTGGCGACCTCGGCGCGATAGGCAAGGCCAAGCTCGAAATCACCGCCTTCCGGCCCTTCGGGCCCGCGAGTCATCCACACCGAGGCGACCGCGGGATACTGATCACCGGGACGAACGTGACCGGTCTCCCAATCGATGTCCTGTGGGGCAGCCAGCCGGTTGCGCAGCAGGATCGAGATCGAGAGGTTGAAGTCCTTCTCGTTCGAGCCACTGGGCCCTTTGGCTCCTTTGTCGCGCCCCCCATGACCGGGATCGACGACGATCACTGCACTCGACAGGTCAAAGCCTGGGCCCGGGCTCGCCGCCGTGGATCGGGTCACGATCTCGACGTCCGAGCGACGAACCCACTCCTCCGTGCTGCAGGTCGTAACCACTTCAAGCCAATCGCCGTTCTCGGAGATAATCGGAAGGAGAAGATTCTCGTGTGACCGGTACGCGGCCGGCCCGTCAATGGCAGAAGAGATATCGGCGCCGCCCGCTGGGACAACAGCCAAGCCGGCCAGCCTGTCTGGTGTGGCCGCCTGGTTTGGCGCGGCGGACGTCACTGCGGTGGAGGTAGACCCCTCACCGGCCTGAGACACAGGAGCGCATGCCGCAGCCAGAAGCAGGAGGGCTGTCGCTGGGGCTGTCAGTGCAGCGAGCTTGGTGGGCGATTGGCTTTGGGCCACGACTCCGGGTGGTTGGGTCGGGTGGGGCGTGGCGATCAACATAGACCCCGATCTGGGTTACCGGCGGTTGCCCGCTCACGGGTGATCGTCACCGAATGAGGATGTCGGCGACGCCGCCCAGGTCGGTCGCGGTGACTTCTGGAGGATCGTCGGGCAGGCTCCACAGCGCAGACGGACGACTGACAAATGCCCCCTGCGCTCCAGCGTGCAACGCTCCGGCCACATCCCAGTCGTGAGCGGCGATCAACATCGTCCGGTCGATCCCGACATTCATCAGATCGGCAGCATGCCGATAAGGAAGCGGATCCGGCTTGAACCTGCCTACCTCCTCCACTGATATCACTCTCTGGAAGAAGACGCGAAGACCGGCGTTGTCGATCTGGGCGTTGGCCGCCTCGGTACTTCCGTTGGTGAGGGTCACGGTTTGAAAACCGGCGTCAACAAGTCTTTCCAACGCCGGGATGACATCGGGGTGGGCTGGGAGGTCGGCCATGCCGGCCACGATTGCGGCCGCCTGGTTCTCGCTGATCTCGACCTTCCTCTTCCCGGCGACGGTGAGCAGCGCCTCAACTCCGATGGCACCGAAGGGCCGATACGAGTCGAGTTGGTTCGAGACGAGCGAACCGTGCAGCATCCGGGCAAACCACTCGCCGAGAGGCGGGGCTGCACCAAATATCGCTTCGAAATCGGTAGCGAGAGGAGATAGGTCGAGGAGCGTCTCGTTCACGTCGAACACCAGGACTCTTGGCCGCCTCATTTCACCGGAAGAGCTCTCACTACTTCCGCCAGAGCGTCGTAAGTTCTCTCCCCCATGTGTTTGTCGTCCTCGTCCAGCAGATTGGCCATCACCTTGAGGGTCCATGCCATGAGAGTGCTATTTCGAAGACCGGTGTGCGCAATGGTGCGCATCACCGATGGGTATCCGATCAGCTTCACGAACACGCGGGCCATCTTGTAGTAGAGCCCGTATTCATCTTCGAGATGTCGGGGATATCTCTTCAACAGGCCCAGATCGTCGGCGGCCAGGGATTCACCCACATACCCGGCAGCGATCCTGCCGGTCTCGTATGCATAAGAGATCCCCTCGCCGTTCCACGGGTTGATCGCCCCGGCGGCGTCTCCAATGGTGAGCCAGTTGGAGCCGACCAGCGGAGCCTTGGAGAAGGCCATCGTCAGCTTCCCGCCAACAGGGTTGGTTAGCTTCGCATCGTCCGAAAGCTCCCAATAGTCGGGTGCGACGGCGACGTAGTCGCGCATCATGTGTGTCGTATTGACGTGTTTCCAGCGCTTGAAGGTTGACAGGAGCCCGACCCCCACATTCACGGTGCCGTCGCCGAGCGGGAAGACCCATCCATACCCGGGCATGGTCGCTCCCGATGAATCGCGCAAATCCAATTGGCTTTCGAGGAAGGGATCCGTAGAACGTGGTGAGGAGTAGTAGCCCCGTACCGCGAGACCCATCGGATAATCCTTACGGCGGGCCGTGCCAAGATCCCGCCCAAACCGGTTCATAGACCCGTCCGCAATCACGGTCACATCTGGTGTCACAGTCTCGGTCTGCCCGTTGTGATCGAGCGCCACGCTCGTTAGCACTCCGTCTTCGATCACCGGTGTCGCCGAGGTTTTCTCCATGATCCGAACACCCTGTTTCTCGGCCAGCGTGGCCACCTGACCATCGAGATCGCTCCGGCGGATCATCCCACCCCAGTTGGGAAACCGGGAGTGGTCCGGCCAGGGCAACTCGATGACGAGGTCGTCGCCGGCGTAGGAACGAAGCCCGGTGATCCTGTGAAACGGCGCGATCTCGAAATCGAACTCCATGTCCTGGAGCTGGCGAATCGCCCGAGGGGTGAGCGCATCGCCGCAGGTCTTGTCCCGGGGGTACTCCTTCTTCTCCACGAGGGTGACCTCGTGGCCATCGCGGGCAAGCCAATAGGCGGCGGCCGACCCGGCCGGGCCGCCACCGACCACGAGAATCGGGGGTGATTTCATCGGGAGTCAGGTTAGGCCGGATCAGAGTCCTGTTTCTCCCCCTGGCGAACGCAAGTGAGCATTGGGAGGAGTACCGGCGGAGCCGGGGAGGAGGCGCTTTGTCCTGAGAGGCGGATGCCGGATTCAGCTCTCTTCCTCTTAGAGTCGCCTCATGAGCGAGCTTCCCCGGGCGACGGTCGTCCGCCTGCCCCGGTATCTCCGACTACTCGACGACATCAGCCAGTCCCGAGAGACCGTCAGCTCAGAACAGTTAGCCGAGGCAGCGGGAGCCAACGCGGCCAACGTGCGGAGGGATCTCTCCTACCTCGACTTCCACGGAGTCAGGGGTGTTGGATATTCGGTGGCGGAGTTGCGAGATCGAATCCGCCGCGAGCTGGGTATTGCATTCCGGCGCAACGTCGCCATTGTCGGCGCCGGCAATTTGGGTCGGGCTCTCGCCAACTACGGAGGGCTGAGCCGTCGGGGGTTTGATGTCGTCGCCGTATATGACAAAGACGACTCGGCGATCGGCTCGACTATCGGAAGGCTCTCGGTCCGAAACGTAGAAAAACTGACGGACGACTGTTCCAACGGGGATTTCGACATGGCAATCCTGGCAGTACCAGCGGTGGCCGCCCAACAGGTCACCGATCAACTCGTGGAAGCGGGCATCGAAACGATCCTCAATTTTGCCCCCGTCAGGGTCGGCGTCCCCAATACGGTCACAGTCCGACAAGTGGACCTTTCGATGGAGCTCCAGGTCCTCAGCTATTACGGACGCCGAACTCCTGCATGAGTTCTTGCCTCAGGCTGTCGACTTCTCCTGAAGCTCCTCGTACTGGTGGAGCGCCACCAGGAAGACGAGGAAGAGCACTAGCGACACCAGCATGTAAGTGATCGGGATGATCCGAATCTCAAACGCGTTGAGCCCTTCGATGTCGTCAGGTTTGGGGCCCCGCGGGGCATAGATGACAAACAGCATCGAGGTGATGGTGAGCCACCCAAAAATTCCGGCCCCGGTCACGAGGAAGCCGAGTTTCTTGCCGAGGTTGGTGTAATTGAAGAGATAGATCGAGCCAAAGAACAGCAGCACTGCGGCAATAGTGAGGACCACTCCGGTGATAAAGAGGTTTGAAGAGAACAGTGACCGGAACAGTTCACGGAAGAAGTCGCCCTGCATCGTCAACCCTTCCCATCCATGTTGCCGGCGCGCAGGTAGGCCGCCAGGAGCTCGATGTCGTCCGCCGGCAAGATTGCGCCGAAGGCCGGCATCCTGCCGGACCCGAACCCGTTGAGGCCGTACGGCGTCTCAGCTCGTGACCCGAGCACCAGAAACTGGATCAGCAAGTCATCGGTCGCCGGTGTGACAGCATCTCCGAACTGGACCAGGGGACGGCCGTCCCATAACGCCGGGCCAAACCCTCCGGATCCGGCCTCCTGGGTATACGCAAGGCCGGCGCTCCAGCCGGCACTGTGACAACGAGCGCAGTTGGCGTTGAACAGACCAACCGCCCGTGCTGCATCGGCCTCGTCGACGCCCATCGACGCCGCCACTCCCGCGATGTCAATCTCGTACAACTTCGACTCGGCAGCCGCCTCGAGGAACTCGAGCCCCTCCTCCTCGGCCTTCAGGAGCTGATCGATGTTCTCCGCCGAGACGCTCAAAGACGTGGCCAGAGATTGGAGCAGGCCGACAAAGGTGTTGGCCGTTCGCAGATCGGCCTGACCTCCAACCGACTCGGGGTTCAGCGGATCGAGGTCAATCTCGATTATCTGTGGGGGAATGGTCTTCGCCCCAGCATCGGCTATCTGATTGGTTATATCATTCTCAGCCGCAGTGGAGAGGCCATCGCCGTCAGGGTCGCTCCCTTCTTCGAGCACCGTGCTCGCCTCGTCGGCGAGAGTCACGGCACTCTCTGGGGCGTCCTCTAGTGCAGCAGCATCAGTGAGGGAGTCCACCAGAGCCTGGGCGGCCTCAACAGTGTCATAGGACCCTGGCGGAACGTCGATGCCGGTACTCGCCGCCGGTACCGCGATTGCCTCCAGCGTTTCACTGGCCGCGACGCTGATGCCACCAGGCTCGACCTGCCCCTCCTCAATAGCCGTCAAAACTGCCACGAGGTTCGTGACAACGATCGGGTCTGTGTCGAGAGCGGCCTCGAGTGTCGCAACTGCCTCTTCAGCCTT
>JAUXJL010000189.1 GCA_030624805.1 Acidimicrobiia bacterium | reverse complement strand
GCAGCAGTGGGCTGAGCCGGGCGAAACGGTGTTGAGCGAAGCCACCTGGGAAGCCTGCAAGACCCGGCCAGAGAGCGACACTCTGGACCCGGCCACCGTCAAGGGTCGGGAAACCCCGGTGGCGGCGTTTCGATTCCCGCCCAGGGGCGTTTGAATGAGCGACGTGCGCCAGATTCTCTTAGGGAACGTGTTGTCGGGATCTGCCGGCGGCCTGTCACTAGGCGTCGTTCTTGGGCGGTGGACAGTTGCGAGCGCAGCTGGCCCCCCCACAAATGTGCCTCTAGCGGCGACAATCGCTGCCGAGAAGCTGCGCTCGCAGACGGTGTCTTCAAAGGAGCCAACGTGAGTTCCACTCTCCGCCGTCGCCTCGCCTGGATCTCGGTGGCGTGGGTCGCGTTAGTGGTCTTTGGCTTGACGGTCGCGGAGATGGCAGACAGCCTGCCACCCGAGGACAGCTTCGATTCTTCCACCGCGGCCTTCTTAGCCGCAAACGTCGCAGCGACGATGACGGGAGCGGTCATAGCGGTTCGCAAACCAAGACACCTAGTCGGATGGATGCTGTTGCTTTTCGGGCTTGGTGGCGCGGTTGCCGTGGCATCCTTCGGGGTGGCGGCGATGTTGGCAGATGCGGGCAGCCGGACCGCTGCCGCGTGGTTCGAGGGCGTGGGCGCTGCTTCGCTGACTGCAACGTTCGTGTCGATGCCGGCCGCTGTGCTTCTGTTCCCGAACGGTGAGCTACCTTCGCCGCGGTGGCGACCCGTCGGGTGGGCAATGGCCTTAGCCGCAGGTACAGGATTCTTCGCGGCCCTGCTCAACGGCGGGTTCGGGGGGGATGCTGAAGATGCCATCTTTGGCCCCGTCGTCTCGGAGTCTTATGCGGGCCTGGTGGACATCGTTTCCTTCCTTAGTTTCGTCTTCCTGGTGCTCTCCGTGCTGGGGGCAGGGGCGTCACTGATCGTTCGGTTCCGCCGGTCTAGCGGTGAGGAACATCAACAGATGAAGTGGGTGGCTGCGGCTGCAGTCTTCCTCGGCTTCACTATCGTCGTGGTCGCACTCGAGGCCGGAGCGGGCACTGCCACCGGCTGGGTGGCCGTCCTCTTGGCGGCAGGCCTGGCGTCGATTCCGACTGCGATGGCCCTCGCGATTCTCAGATACCGGCTGTATGACATCGACATCGTCATCTCAAAATCGGTCGCGTACCTCGGTTTAGCCGCAGTTATCACTCTCCTGTATGCCGCCGTCGTGGTGGGACCTCTGCTGGTGATTGGCGAGTCTGATGGTGGTGATCCTGGCCTCGCCTTGCCCATCGCGGCCACTGCCCTGGTGGCGGTGCTTTTCGAGCCGATTCGCTCTCGGATGCAGCGGTGGGCTAACCGGCTGGTCTATGGCGAGCGGTCGACGCCCCACGAGGTTCTGTCGCAGCTGACCGCCCAGCTTTCTGAGGCCGGGCACAATGGTGGCACCAACGATCTTGCCAAGCTGCTCGCCGAAGGAACGGGCGCCGCTCAAGCCGTGGTATGGCGGCAACGAGGAGCCGCGCTCGAACCCGAAGGCATGTGGCCACCCGGAGGGTCGGCGGCGCCCCTCATGGCACAGGATCTGATCGACGATGACGTCACGGCACGCGCCTCGATCCGACACGGCGAGGATCTGCTCGGCGCCCTCAGCATCACCAAGCCCCGTAACGACCCTGTGACTCCGGCGGATAGGGAACTCATTTCCGATGTGGCTGCCGGGGCGGGGTT
Organism: Acidimicrobiia bacterium; assembly: GCA_030624805.1. Classification (GTDB taxonomy): domain Bacteria; phylum Actinomycetota; class Acidimicrobiia; order Spongiisociales; family SHLN01; genus SHLN01. Next base: position 3,047 of record JAUXJL010000189.1, on the reverse strand, counting down.
GGTGCTGCGAAACATCGGTCTCAACCGGCAGCTCGAGGAGCGAGCCCGGCAGGTTCGCGAGTCGCGGCTTCGACTGATAGCTGCCCAGGACGCCGAGCGACACCGGCTCGAACGGGACCTCCATGATGGGGCTCAGCAGCAGGTCGTTGCCCTCAAAGTGAAGCTTGGACTTGCCAAAACGATCGCAGAACGGGCCGGAGCCGATGACGTCGCCTCGCTGATATCCGGGTTGACCTCCGAAACGCAGCAGGCAGTGGACGCACTCCGTGCCGTCGCACACGGCATCTACCCGCCGCTTCTCGAAGCCGAAGGGCTAGAGGTGGCCTTGCGTGCCGTCGAACGCACGTCGGCGAGTCCGCTCGTCATCGAGACAACGGGGTTGACGCGCTACGAGCGTCCCGTCGAGGAAACGGTGTACTTCTGTGTACTCGAAGCCCTGGAACAGGTTCGCATGTCGGGAGCGCACAGCGTTCGGGTCGCCGTCACCGATCGCATCCGCGAGCTGACCATGGAGATCGACTACGACGGGCGGGGCACTGAAACGGATCTGACCGCAGTGTCGGACCGAGTGGATGCCTTCGGTGGTACCACTGGCATCGAGTTGTTGCCCGGCGATTTGACCCGAATCGCGAGCCGGGTACCTGTCGGCGATTTGGAACTCGCATGATCGTTGCTCCGAGCCGGCGCCTGAACCTGCTGCTCCTGGCAGTGGTTATCTTCTTTGCGGCGAGCGTCTTCATGCTCTTCAACTCGCCCGGCATAGAAGCCGGTCAGATCATTGCCAACGGCAGCTTCCTCGCGATCGGCGCCCTCATCGTGGTGCGCCGCCCACGCAACATCATCGGTCCCATCATGGTCGTGACCGGCGTTTTTATTCAGGTGACCCTGGCCTTGATGCTTGTCGCCGAGGTTGCGGTAGCCGATGGAGATCTCGACACGGCGGGCTGGTTGGCATTGGTAACCGGGGTGTTCAGTCCACTGATCCTTTGGCTCGTCACTGCGTTGGTGTTTCTCTTTCCGCATGGCAGGACTGAGTCGATGTGGGCGAAGCGACTTCTCATCGGCTCCGGCGCCCTGGCGGCTGTGACGACCGTTGTCACCGTGTTCACCACTCCGACCACCTTCGTGACGCGCGGTCCGGAGGAAGCGCTGCCCCATCCGTTCATCGACGCCGCAACAGCCGAGTCCCTGGGCTGGGTGGAAGATTTGTACGACTTAATCCTTGCTGCGCTGCTCCTCGTGGCCGCAGGCATACTCATCGCACGAACTCGACACAGCGACGCCATCGAGCGACGCCAGATCGGCTGGCTCGCGACTGCTGTTGCCGTTTATGGGTTAATCATCACCCCGGCCCTATTCATGAATGAGGCCGGGACACTTGGCGACAGCGGGTTTCTCTTCGTCGATGCAATCGGCTTCACACTCATCCCGATCGCAATCGGGATCGCCATCATGCGCTACCGACTGTACGACATCGACACGATCATCAACCGCTCACTCATCTTTGGAGCCCTCGCTGTCTTCATCGGCGGTGTGTACATCGCCATCGTGGTGGGCATCGGTGAACTGATCGGCGGAGGGTCCGGGTTTGGGCTCTCGATCGTCGCCTCCGTCCTTGTTGCAATGGCGTTCCAACCCGTGCGCCGACGGGTGGAACGCTGGGCCAACCGGCTGGTGTACGGGGAGCGGGCTACGCCCTATGAGGTCCTGGTCCGGTTCTCCCGCCGGTCCGCCGAGTTGTCAGACGAACAGCTGCTAGATCGAATCCCCCATCTCATCGCCGACGGAACGGGGGCATCACAGACGGCGCTGTGGGTCAGGACGGACGGCGGCTTCCGCACCGCGGCGCTATGGCCCGAGGACACATCCACTCGGCGTGTCATGAGCGACGAGGAATTTGTGGACCCGGAGGCCGATTATTCGCTGCCTGTGTTCCATGACGGCGAGCTGCTCGGGGGTATCTCGCTGGTCAAGACAGGCGGAGAGACCGTAACCCCACCTGAAGAGGCTCTCCTGGCGGACCTCGCCGCGGGCATGGGGCTAGCGCTCCGCAACGCCGGTTTGACCGGACAACTGCGCAAGCAGGTCACCGAGCTCGAAGCTTCCCGAGAGCGGGTACTCGCCGCCGCCGATGCTGCCCGCCGGGCGCTGGAAAACGACCTCGACAGGGGCCCGCAACAACAACTGGTTGCCCTCAAGGTGAAGCTGGGACCCACGCGCAAACGCGCAGAACAGCTGGGTGAGGAAAAGCTGGCCGAGGTGCTCGCCCAACTCGAGGAAGACGCAGGCGAAGCCATCCAGGCTGTGAGGGATTTCGCCGGCGGCATCTATCCACCTCTCCTCGAGGCCGAAGGCCTGACTGCGGCCATCACCCAGCAAGCCCGCAAGGCTGCGATCCCTGTGTCCGTCCACGGGAATGGAGCACAGCGATACTCGCGGGAAATAGAAGCCGCCGTCTACTTCACCGTGCTCGAATCCCTCCAGAACACCGCCAAATATGCCGACGCGCGGTCGGCCTCGGTGACCCTTGCGGAAGCCGGACACGAGCTTCTCTTCGAGGTAACAGATGACGGGCGCGGGTTTGATTCTGGATCGGTGAGCGAAGGCGCCGGGCTGACCGGCATGGCAGATCGATTGGACACCGTCGGAGGTCAGGTGCGCATTGAGTCAACACCCGGACATGGCGCCGTCGTTACCGGCACAGTGCCGATCGACCAACTGGTCCCGGCCTAGGAGGCAGCCGATGACCCACTCCACCAGCAATGTGCCCGACCCGGGGAAGTCAGTGATTAGTGACCGCACCCTGATCAGATTCCTTCGGGTGGCGGCGGTCATCGGTGCAGCGCTCGGCGTGACCGGAGCTGTGTCAATCGTTGCCGATGGGCATGCCGAAGAGCTGTGGTCGGAGCTCAGCGGGGTTTTCGTTGTGTTCTCAGTGTTCTTCGCCGTTGTCGTGTGGCTGGTGACTCCCCACCAGCCCCGCAACCCGGTGGTATGGACGATGACGGCGTCCGCATTCTTCAGTGGACTCTTCATGGCCGGCCTGG
>JAUXJL010000090.1 GCA_030624805.1 Acidimicrobiia bacterium | reverse complement strand
GGTGTGGTTGGCCCCTCGGAAGGCTCCAAGGCCCGTGAGGTCCTCATCGAGCCCGAAGAGATTGAAAGCGTGCTCACCACGTAGGCCCCATGGGCCTACGTGGTGAGCAGTACGCATTACGCCGTACGCAGTACGCCAGAACCAACACGACCTCTTCTATCCGCTTCTTGCGTATTGCGTATTGCGTATTGCGTATTGCGCGTTGCGTATCGCGCCTTTTCTCTGTCGGTGGGCGGACACTTCAGGACACCAGGCCACGCTTGGATCGTTGTGGAGTCATACCGGAAGGACGTGTTTCAAAATGCAAGTCATGTACCGCACCCGCAATTGGACATCAATCCTCGTAGGCGTCGCCCTCCTCAATGTCGGCGCCTTTGCCACAGCCAGCGTTGCCGGAGCCATTGTTGGAATACCTCTCGTGATCGCTGGTATCGGCCTCCTCACCAGCGAGCTGAGCGGCTAGTTCCTCCCTAGCCGCACCATCAGGCCGGGCGCCTTCGGGCGCCCGGCCGACCAAATGACAGAGTGACCGAAAGCCGATACTCTGAGTGCTTGAAGCCCCGAGCGTATTGGCAGCGATGAAGAAGACAAAACTCGTCAGAGATCGAGGGGAGGCCCGTCCGTCCAGGTTCATCGGGCCGCATTCGACTATTCGCTTCATCGACCGCCACGACAACGCTCGCACGCGCGTCTGCGGGCCTCACGGAATGGAGGGTGGATTGGAATTTGGCCCCACCGCGCCCGGCCCGTTTGGCGAAGTCATTGGCCACATCGACGAGAGTAAGGTCGTGATTCGATACCGACCCTGGGGATCGGTCGAACCGGCTCGACACGCATTCGAGATCCGCTTTGAAGGAACCGAGTACGTCCTAGTCGCTCGCGGCAGGCGTCCCACCCCCCAGCTCGAGGACATCGACGGGCAAGTCCTGGCCAGGTTCGGCAAACGAGTTGGCAGCGCCACTCGCTCTCTCAATCCCGACGAGGAGATCCTCGTCGCGCTCATCGCCGGCTCCGGGGTCGCCGACACCACCATGCCGCAAAGTTGGTCGGCACGTCGCTAACCGGTGGAACTAGTCCCATCGTGCGAACAACCATTGGTTCTCCGGAAAAGCGTGTTGGTGACGTTGTTAGGGAAATGAGCAACGCGTGTGATCCCCGAAATCGGCCCGGATTTGTTGAGGGCGATGCGACCGCTTTCCTTCCCGAGGTGACCGCAGCCGTTTCGGATGCCGCCGAAGACATGCGGCTCGTAGTGCTGGCGGCGATGGCCACGGTCATGATCGTTGCCGCCGTGTTCGGGATCGTTCTCTTCTCCGCCTAGCCATCTCGCGGGAGGCAGGTAGCCTCCATCCGATGCTCGAGATTCTTCGACCCGACGGATCCATCGTTGGGGAGCCCCCATTTTCGATGGATGAAACGAAACGGCTGTATGGAGCCATGGTTTCGGCCCGAACCTACGACACCAAAGGCACCGCACTTCAGAAGCAGGGGAGACTCGCCACCTATGCCTCGTTCGAAGGTCAGGAGGCTGCCCAAGTTGGCGCGATTGCAACCCTCCGCCACGACGACTGGCTAGTGGCCACTTACCGGGACGCAGCCGCCATGTGGATGCAGGGGTATCCGTGGGTGAATCTATTTCTCGGCAGGACCGGCGACGAACGGGGTGGCTCCCCTCCGGTCGGCGTGAACGTGCTCCCGCCGTCCATAACGGTTGGTGCTCACATGATTCATGCCGTCGGCCTCGGCTGGGCTGAAGCTCATCAGGGCAGAGATCGGATCGCAATGACGTTGTTTGGCGACGGGGCCACTTCGGAAGGTGACTTCCACGAGGCGATGAACTTTGCCGGGGTGTTCGGGGCACCAGTTGTGTTCCTCTGTCAGAACAACCATTACGCCATCTCCACTCCCCGCCATCGTCAAACCGCCTCGGAGACCATTGCTCAAAAGGCAGACGCCTACGGGATACCCGGGGTTCAGGTAGACGGAAATGACCTCTTCGCGGTCGCCACGGCGGCGCAAGAGGCGGTGGCGCGAGCGCGCGACGGCAGCGGACCGACTCTCATCGAGGCGGTGACGTTCCGGGTGGGCCCTCACACGACCGCCGACGACCCCTCCCGCTACCGGGATGTGTCCGAGGAAACCGAGTGGCGAGGGCTTGACCCGATCGATCGCGTGCAGCGCTACCTGGAATCCCTGGGGGAATGGACACCCGAGTGGAACGACCAGCTGGCAGAGTCGGCAGCTAAGGAAATCGAAGCGGCCATTGCCGAGGCAGAAGCCTTCGATCCACTTGGTCCATCAGAAATATTCGAGGCAATGTTTGAGACGCCCACGCCGCAGTTGGAACGGCAACGTTCATTACTGGTGGGTGAGCCGGATGGCTGAGCAGAACTTGGCCCAGGCATTAACAGGGGCGCTCGACCACGTTCTTTCCACCGATCCCGGCACGATCGTCCTCGGTGAGGACGTTGGTCTCACCGGTGGTGTTTTCCGGGTCACCGACGGCCTGCAAGCCAAGCACGGTCCCGAGCGGGTGATCGATACTCCCGTGGCCGAATCGGGCATTGTGGGGGCGGCCTTCGGGATGGCAATCGCCGGGTTACGGCCCATCGCGGAGATTCAATTTCTCGGGTTCGCGTACCCTGCTTTCGATCAGGTTGTGAGCCACATCTCGCGTATTCGCAACCGGTCTCGCCACCGCTTCACAGCACCGCTCGTCATCCGGATTCCGTACGGTGCCGGCATCGGCGCCGCCGAGCACCACAGCGAATCGACCGAAGCGCTCTTCACCCATACTCCGGGTCTCAAGGTCGTAATCCCGGCGACACCGGCCGACGCCGCCGGCCTGCTGCTGACCGCGGTTGCCGACCCCGACCCGGTCATATTCTTGGAGCCCATTCGGTCTTATCGACGCCTGCGGGGTGAGGTTGGCGATCCGCCCGAGCCGGTGGCCTTCGGCGAGGCCGTCCTCCGACAGAGGGGATCGGACGTGACGATCATCTCGTATGGTGCGATGGTTCCCGATGTGCTCGAGGCCGCCGCCCAGCTTGGCCACACAGGAACCCAAGCCGATGTTATTGACCTGAGGACCCTCGTACCGCTCGATATTGAGGCTGTCCTCGAGTCGGTGGCCCGGACCGGGCGGGCCGTCATCGTCCAAGAAGGGCACCGCACGTGTGGCTTCGCCGCCGAGTTGGCAGCCTCAATTCAGGAAAACGCCCTGTACTTGCTGGAAGCGCCCGTTGCCCGCGTCACCGGGTGGGATACCGTGGTGCCGCTCCGCCGAGCCGAGCACCACTACGTACCGTCAATCGGACGGATCGTGGCGGCCGTCGAATCCACCATGAGAGGCGTATGACATGGCCCACGAGTTCTTGTTGCCCGATGTGGGGGAGGGCCTCACCGAAGTGGTGATCCAGGAGTGGCTGGTTGGAGTAGGAGAGCAGGTGGGGCTTGACGCTCCTCTCGTCCAGGTTGAGACCGACAAGGCCATCGTCGACCTTCCGAGCCCTGTGGCTGGAATTGTGCTGTATCAGGGAGCAGCCGACGGAGACACCCTGGCAGTTGGTGAGGTGTTGGCAGTTGTTGGTGAACAGGGAGAGTCCTGGCAGCCTGGTCAGGTTTCCGCCGCGAGCCGTGACGAGCCGGCCGCTCCCATAGTGGGAACACTTCCCGAGGCACCCAAGGACGGTGTACCCCGGGCGCTGCCGGCCGTACGGAAGTTGGCAACTGACATGGGGGTCGACATTGCCTCTATCGAGGGCACCGGCCCGGATGGGCGTATTACCCGCGATGACGTTGTGGAAGCGGGGCCGGGTCCCATCGAACAGGTGCCGATGTCACCGATACGCAGGGCGATCGCCGAGCGTCTTTCCAAGTCGTGGCGCGAGATTCCGCACGTCACGACGTTCGGTTCAGCCCGCGCCGAACCACTGCTCGCAGAACGCCGCCGGCTGCTGGAAGGGGCGGATGGCCCGATGCCGATCGAGGCGCTGTTGGTGGCGCTTGTTATACCGTTGCTGGAGTCTCACCCCGAGTTCAACGCGGCCGTGAGCGGCGGAGACATCGTGATGCGCCACCACTACGACATTGGCGTGGCCACCGATACTCCCGACGGGCTCATGCTGCCGGTGGTCAAGGACGCCAAGGACAAGAGTGTCACCGAACTGGCCGACGCCATTCTCAGGCTCGCCAAGTCGGCCCGGGGCCGAAAGCTGAGCCCCCAAGACCTGCGTGGGGCCACGTTCACGGTTTCCAACATTGGTGCAGTCGGAGGCCGATACGGCACACCGATCATTCCGTACGGTACGAGTGCCATCGTCTCATTTGGGCGAGCGGAGGCCGAACCGGTTGTCAAGGACGGCGCGGTAGGTGTCGGCGTAGTGCTCCCGATTTCGCTCTCGTACGATCACCGCCTCATCGACGGAGCACTGGGCCGTGCCTTCATGGCCGAACTCACCGAAGCTATCGAGAAGGCGTCTTTCACGTGAGCTCATTCGACGAGTTGCTGGCCGAGCTGTCTCGAGTGCTTCTTGCCCTCGACGCCACCGACGAAGCGGACGCCGGCTCCCGGGCTCGCCTCGAAGCGCGTCGCGACGAACTCAGGGAGGTGTTGCGAGAGGTGGACATCGATGCCCGACGTCCTACCGCTGAGTTGCTAGAGGAGCACACCAGGCTCGAGGCTCGCCTGGAGGCAGCCCGTAACGAGCGGGTGAAGAAGATCCATGGAAAATACCTTGGCGCCACCCAGACCGTGGGCGGAGGAGTGGTCCCAACCGAAATCAACCGGATGATCGACGAGGGCAACCGTTTCGACGAGCTGCTTGCCAGGTTCGCCCAACTCACTGAGATACTCGGGTCTCGCGGAGCGCTCTAGCCGCCCTGTCTACTAACGCATCTCCGGGGGGCAGCTCACCGATGTAAGGCAGCGTGCGATAGCGCTCGGCGTAGTCGAGCCCGTATCCGACTACCCACACATCCGGAATCGTGAACCCCAGGTAATCGATGTCGACATACGTTTCGGTCCGGTCGGGTTTGTTGAGCAGTGTGCACATTTTCAGTGAGGCGGGGTGCGAGCCCGCAGCAGGCGCATCAGGTAGGCGATCGTCTGTCCCGTGTCCACGATATCCTCGACCAGCAACACGTGGGCCCCGCCGATCGCATGTCGAACATCCATCAGTAGTCGGACGGATCCGGCCGCTTCGCTCTCACGGTCACCGTAGCTGGAGACCGCTAGGAACTCGACGCGATGCGGAATCGTGGGGCGCCGCGCCAGGTCGGCCAGAAAGATGATGACCCCTTGAGCACTCCGATGAGGACGAGTTCCTCGGCCTCGGAATAGTCCTTGCTTATCTCCCCGGCCAGGGCGGTGATCCTGTTCGAAATCTCGGTTTCCGAGAGCAGGGTTGGGGGGGTGGGCATCCCACGACGCCACTGCACCGCTCGTCCCGCTGGTCGGCGACTACACGCCGAGTCCCGTGGTTACGGTCGTTCGCACCGGCTGATTACCGCGATCGATGAGATATGGACCAAGCGTGATTGCGATCATGGCGAAAACGACGAGCACCGTCACCAGAGCCGCCACGATGCGAAACATGGGCCGACGGGTCATCGGCACGAACTCCTCGTCCTGGCCGTTCGGCTCAGGCCACATCATCGGAGTGACCCCGCCAGTGCCGCCTGAGCCGCCCAGTAGCCACCCATACCGTGAACTCCTCCCCCCGGCGGTGTTGAAGCTGAGCCGATGAAGAGCCGATCCGTGATTCGGTGGGGGCGGACGGTCAGGCGAGGCCGGGCCACCAGCCCCATTCCGGCATGAGATCCACCGCCAAAATCACCTCCGACCAGGTTGGGGTTGATGGCCTCGAGCTCGCTGGGTGCTGTGGCGTGCTTGGCGAGAATGCGATCGCGAAACCCGGGAGCGAACCGCTCGATCTGACCTTCGATGCGGTCCGTCATGTCAAAATCGGAGCCGTTCGGCACGTGGCAATACGCCCACACCGCCTGTTGCCCCTCTGGAGCTCGAGATGGGTCCGCCACGCTCGGCTGGGCGAGGAGGACGAACGGCTGTTCCGGATGGGTCCCCTCCGCCACCAGTCGCTCGGCTTCAGCGACCTCGGCGATGGTTCCTCCAACGTGGACTGTTCCGACGTCTGCCAAAGCGGTGGCCGTCCACGGGATTGGTCCGTCGAGCGCAAAGTCGACCTTGTACGCTCCCGGCCCGTACGGCCATTTCTCGAATCGCCGGCGGATGCGATGAGGCAGCCGGGATCCAGCGACGCGCGCCAGGGTGGCCGGTCCGGTCGTGAATATGGCCGCCCGATGGGCCGGGAGGTCGTCCCAGGTACGCACGGGATGTGACAAGCGGATCTCGCCCCCCAAACTCGCGAGGCATCCGGCCAGGGCGCGGCTCAGCCTGCCGGCACCTCCCTGTGGGAACTGCCACCCGGTCGTATGCGTGAGGGCCAGAAATAGGAGACCAAATGATGTCGTCAGCGGTCGCTCTAGGGGCAGGACGGCATGGGCGGCACATCCGGCGAACAACGCCGGATACAGATCGCCTGCTGCCCGCGAAACGAATCGTGTAGCCGGTTGCACTCCATGTAAGCCAAAACGAGCCATGGCGAGCGGATGACGCGGGATCCGGAGCAGGGGTCCCAGGACCGAGGCCGCCAGGTGGTCCCAATCGGCGGCGAGGCGGCCGGCCAGCTTTCTGTAACGTTCGGCGTCTCCGCCGAGCCCGGCCGCGGTTCGTTCGATGTCCCGATACGCGATAGCTGCCCGCCCGCCGTCGAGCGGCTGGCCAAACTCACCGGGTGGGGCCACCCAGTGCAGGCCGTGGTCCTCGAGCGGAAGAGAGGCCCAGGCCGGAGACGCCACACCGAGCGGCATGACCGCCGCCCCGATGTCGTGAATGAAACCAGGCAGCGTGGATTCGGCGGAACGGCATGCACCCCCGGGTTCGTTGGCCTGTTCGAGCACCACGACCGACCGACCCGCCCGGGCAAGCATGATGGCGGCGGTTAATCCATTTGGCCCGGCTCCGACAACCACAGCATCAGTTGTCACATCGCCTCGTTTCGATCGATCTGATGGGTGAGCACACTGCTCATGGGCGCGAGGATATGGCGCGTGCCGTGCAGTTGAAACACCGACCGCGATGCCCACTCCGGCAGCAGTCATTTCCTACAGGGTTCTGGCCATGGATTGGCCCGCCCCGGGATGGCAGGCGGAGCGAATCGGATGTGGGAGCGCATGGCCGCTAGGTGCCGAACCGTTCCTCGAACCGGTTGAGGGCCTGCCTGAGCTCATGTGAGACGTTGGGGATGGCGTCGATTGTGTCGAAGTCTGCCGGCGAGCTTTCAGGGGTTGCGCGTTTGGCAGCGGCCACCCCGGCGGCGGTAGCCATGCCGATGAGGCCGAGGATTTTCAGCGTGCGTCGCATGCCATATACATCGGCCAGAACCTGAGTAGCTACAGCGAATGACCCTCCGTGTCACGATTCCGGTGTTGGCAACCTTCCTCAT
>JAUXJL010000309.1 GCA_030624805.1 Acidimicrobiia bacterium | reverse complement strand
GGGTGGTTCGGGGCCTGATCGCGCAGGGCCGGGAGGTTTCGGCCGGATTGAAGATCGCCGACGTTGACCCTCGTGGCGAGGTGGCCACCTGTTTCGAAATATCCGACAAGGCGCTGGCCGTCGGCGGGGGAGCGCTCCAGGCCATGCTCAGCCGCCTGGGCTCCTCTTCATGACCGTCGACCTGATCGAGGCTTTCGGGCTCGGTCCTCACGAGCTGGTCGCCTTCATAGGAGGGGGCGGCAAGACGACGTTGCTTTTTGGGCTCAGTGCCCAACTGGCCGCCAACGGGCACCGGGTGATCGTCACGACGACCACCAAGCTGGGCCTCGACCAGACCAGCGGGAGGCGGCTGTGCTGGTCGGATGATCCTGCCCAGATCAACGAGGCGCTCGGCGAGGAGGGGTCGTTGCTGGTGGTGAGCGAGGCCGACCATCACAAGGTCCTCGGCTATGCCCCAGATGTTGTGGCCGGGTGGTTCTCCAGCACCCGGGCCACCTACATCCTGGTCGAGGCCGATGGGGCACGGAGGCGCCCGCTCAAAGCGCCGGCGGGCCACGAGCCGGTCGTCCCGTCGTCGGCTTCGGTGGTCGTGATTGTGATGGGTATTGACGCCATCGGCCAGACATTTGCCGCCGCGGCCCATCGACCGGAACAGGCGTCCAAATTGACCGGCCTGTCCGAGAGCGACCTGATTACTCCCCAGTCGGCCGCCTCGATTCTGGCCCATCCCGACGGTGGGTTGCGGGGGATTCCCGATACCTCCCGTGTGGTGGTGGCTCTTACCAAGGTGGCACCCTCCCACCGGCCTCAGGCAGCTCTCATGAGGGACCTTCTGCTGTCCAGCGACCGAATTGAGGCCGTAGTCACGGTGCCGTTTTCTCCCACAGCCATATCCGGCCGGGCTGCTAAAGACCTCGGACGAACCGTCCGAAATCAACCAGAAGATCGCCGCGACGGCTACGTTTGACTGTGAGGTTCCATGCTCATCGACGCGACCACACTTGACGACGGCCAGCTCGTCGAAGCCGATCTATGCATCGTCGGTGGTGGCCTCGGAGGGCTGGCTCTTGCCTCAACATTCCTTGATTCCGACGTCCGGGTGGTTCTTCTCGAAAGCGGTCCGGACGGTGAATCCGCCGAAGCCGATGACTTAGCAGCCGGCGAGTCGACCGCCCATCCCTACTTTCCACTCAACGAAGGCGCCCCCCGGCGGCTCGGTGGAGCAGCTCAATTGTGGGGCGCCTGGTGTCGCCCATTCGATGCTCTCGACTTCGAACGCCGCGACTGGCCCTGGAGCGGATGGCCGGTGTCTGCTGAGGAGATGGCGCCCTACTATCAGCAGGCGCTCGAGTTCCTGCGCATGTCTGAGCGGGGTTTCAGCGGTGAAGAATGGGCCGATGGCCTCCCACCTTTGTATCGTCACATCCAGGAAGCCACATCGCTTGTTGTTGGCGTGTGGCAGGAGAGCCCATTGGCCCCCATCGCCGAGGTGCTTGGGGAGCCACTCCGCCGATCCCAGAACACGACGGTTTATGTGGCGGCCACGGCACTCGAGATATTGCTCGGGCTCGACGACGCTCCTGTCGAGGGCATAGCGGTCGGCACCCCAAACGGAAAGCGGATCACCGTCACAGCCGATCAGTATGTCTTGGCCGGCGGCGCTCTCGGTACGCCCCGGCTCCTGCTGGCGTCGACCGGTCGGGATAACGATGGGGTCGGAAACGACCACGGCATGGTTGGCCGTTTCTTCGCCGAACACCCACACATTGTTGCCGGCCGGATCTCGATCCCTCATCCGGCCGCCACCGGACGGCCCCGGTTCCCGGCTATCGATCGCGGCATCCGCGGGACTTTCGCCCGAATCGAAATGGAGAGGCCCAAAGCCGGAATACGCGCTGGAATCTGCCTCGATGAAGACGTGCGGAGGAGTGAGGGTCTGCTCAATGTCATAGCCCACGTGCGTCCCCCCAGTGTCGAGCCGCCCAGGGTGGCGCTCGAGTTCTTCCGCGAGGTGCGCCACAAGAACATCATGAAGGTGCTCAAGATGCTTCCGGAGCTGCTGCGTCACATCCCGGAAGTGGTTGATGTTGTGTACCGGAGACTTCTCAAACGACCACAGGAGTTGGAGCTTTACGTACAAGCCGAGACTGCTCCCAACCCGGATAGCCGGGTGGTTCTCGCCGACGAGAAGGATGCCTTTGGGATGCCGCGGGCCGAGCTGCAGTGGCGCATCGGCGCCATGGACAAGGATTTGCTGGCTCGTTCAGTTGCCCACATGGCCCGGGAGCTCGAGGCCTCGGGTTTCGGTCGAATGGAGACAGAGCCGTGGCTGACCGACCCCGGTGAGTTGTGGGGGACCGAACCCTTCGGGGGCCTGCACTTGATGGGGACTACGAGGATGAGCGAAGAGCCCGAGGCGGGCGTGGTTGATCCGGACGGCCGGGTGCACGGTTTGAAAAATCTGTGGATCGTCGGGTCTTCAGTTTTTCCGAGTTATGGATCCGCCAATCCGGGCATGACGGTTGCTGCCACAGCCTTTCGGACCGCTGAGCGGGTGGCACGCGAGTTGGCAG
>JAUXJL010000109.1 GCA_030624805.1 Acidimicrobiia bacterium | reverse complement strand
ACGAAGTCCAGAAACTGCGCCGGGCGGACTGGCTGAAGTATTGGGAGGACAACCAGCGCACTGTCGTCACTGCGGAGTCCGTTCAAATGGTTGATACGCCACGCCGGATGAAGCGTGGCGTAATGGTTAGTGCCGATGGTGATCAGCCCAGCCTCAATCTCGACGCCAACGTTCACTCGATCGAATCAGGCATTGAGTCGACCATTCACCGCCACTCATGGGACGCCATGATGTTCATTCTCGAGGGAACCGGTTGGACCGAAGTAAACGGCAAACGATATGAATGGCGACCATGGGACACCGTCTACTTGCCGTCGTTCCAGTGGCATCGGCACGGCGGCGAGGGTGACAAGCCTGCCAAGTTCGTGACTTTCAGCGTACAGCCGATGGTTGAGCTCCTGGGCCTGGCGATTCTCGAGGACGGGGGCGATACACCGTTCAAGGACCTGCCTCCAGCTCCGCAGCCTGCCGGCGGCATGCTGGGGGACGACCCTTACTCGCGCCGCGTCGAGCGGCTAAACGATCAAACGACCTCTTTGGCGGAGTCGAGGATCCTGACACCGTACGAAGACGTGCCCTTCAAGGTGACACCGCGTGGCGCCCGTAGTGGGTTCATGGTTGACCGGACGATTGGACATCGGACCGGCGGTTTGACGGCCGTTATGCATCAGCTCGCCCCGGGTTTGTATCAGTCGCGGCATCGCCATGGCGGGGAAGCATGGCTCTATTGTGTCACCGGCACGGGCTACAGCATCGTCGACGACGTTCGCCTCGATTGGAAGGCCGGTGACCTCGTAGTAGTCGACCACTGGGAATGGCACCAGCACTTCAACGCTTCGGATACGGACATTGCGTCGATCATCCGAGTTCACAACTTCGACACGTTGTACTTCGGTATGGCTGCGATGCTGGCACCTCTGAGTCTCTTCGAGGAGCCGGCCAAGCTCGACGCTCCGCCGGACATGGAAAACGTCGAATGGCCGGACGTCGCAGCCGGCCGACCTACGGCCTAGCTTGGCCGATAGCGCGCCTCGAGAAGATCGGTACGGATTCGTTGAGTGGAGGATGCTCCCCGAAACAGACTGGGAGCAGTATTGGGATCGGATCTACGTTCCAGACGAAACGAAGCGGCGTTTGTTCAACTATGCCCGCTTCACACTGACGCGGCGCAAGACGTTCTCGTTGGTCGGCCTGCCGGTCCACGGAATCGCGCTGCTTCGAGGGGCTCCCGGGACCGGCAAGTCCAGCCTGGTCAAAGGCCTCGCACATCGCCTGGCCACCGAGGCAGGGGACGAAGGGTTGATGTTCGCCGAGGTTAATGCCCATGCCCTGCCGAGCCAGATGCTTGGCGACAGCCAGCGCAACACCGTCAACCTGCTGGAGCGAGCTCTCCCGGAGCTGGCGGAGAAGGGCCATCCCGTCGTCGTGCTGATTGACGAGATTGACAGCATCGCAACCGACCGCGATCGCGCCAGCGCCGGTACCGATCCCGTCGACGTGGCCCGGGCAACCGAAGCAGCCCTCCAGGGACTCGACCATTTGGCGGCCGCGGCCCCGAACATGGTCATTTTCGCCACCTCGAACTTCCCGCAGGCGATTGACCCGGCCTTTCTCAGCCGGCTCGACCTGACTTTTGAACTCGATCTGCCCGACCGAACGACTACCACCGCAATCTTGCGTGATGCCCTTGATGAGGTCGGCACCGACATGGATGACGATGCCCGTGTGAAAGCAGCAGCAGCCCTGGCGGGCATGAGTGGCCGCGACATACGTAAGCTCGTCTTTGAGGCTGTGATATCCCGCGAGTCATCGGTCGCCGTCGACGCACCCATCAAAGAAAAGGAGCTGTGGACGGCGATCGAGGCCCGCACCACGACAAAAACAAGGGAGGCCGCCACATGACCGCTGAGATCACCAGCGTCCTTGACAGGATTGACTCGTCCAAAGAGGACCTCGCCGACTTGATGCTGAGGCTCGGCAACACCTACGGCCCCTTCGGTCAGGAAGCGGCAACTGCCGCGGCCGTGCACAGCTGGTACGGAGACAACGGGATGGAGTCCGACTATGTCGAGATCATTGAGGACCGGGCGTGCACGGTGGGTCGGATCCGAGGCGACGGCACAGGACGTTCCCTCATCTACAACGCTCACCTCGACACGGAAGCATCTGGTGTCGATTATGAAACACTGATGGCCGTTCCCGACCCAAACCGGGTCGGTGCCAGGCGCGAAGGCGACCGCATCTTCGGGCACACGGTCCAGAACGACCGGGGATGTATGGCGATGCAGATGATTGCCGGACGTGCTATCGCCGAGTCCGGCGTGCAATTGAAAGGAGATCTGCTCCTGAAGTCTGCCGCTGGCGAAACCGGGGCCGCCCCCACCGATGAGTACCGAGGATTGCGCTACGAGGGCAAGGGGTTTGGTACCTCCTATCTGGTCGACCATGGCTATCGGGCCGACTATGCGGTCATTGCAGAGACAACGGATTTCGCCGCTTCCTGGATCCAATGTGGTGCGTCCTATTACAAGATCACGATTCGCGGAAGGAACATGTACACACCGCGGTTGATTCGCGGGGAAACGCTGGCCACCCAGCCAAACGCGATCGTT
This sequence comes from Acidimicrobiia bacterium, assembly GCA_030624805.1. Classification (GTDB taxonomy): domain Bacteria; phylum Actinomycetota; class Acidimicrobiia; order Spongiisociales; family SHLN01; genus SHLN01. The sequence goes on along the minus strand of JAUXJL010000109.1, from coordinate 4,268 downwards.
CGCGCCGCCCACGTCGTGGAGCTGGTCGAGGCGTGGGCGATCGACTTCGAGGCGGCCCGGACCCGGCAAACCGAGTGCGGGATGATGAGGCCCAAGGCACAGGTGGGCGCCATTAGAGGGGGCATCCCGTGGCGACCCAATCGCTCTTCCACCTACGCGGCGTTGTACGTTGACGTTCGCACTTTGCCGGATGAAGATGTGGCAACAGTGACTGAGTCCATCTCGGCCGCGGTCCGCTCGACCGGCCTCGAGGTCGAGGTCGACCTGATCATGTCCAAGGCGGGCTTCGAAGCCCCCCGCTCCAGCATTGCTCCCCTGTTGAGTGATATCGAAGCCGCTCACCGCTACGTGCGGGGTGTGGAAATGCCCGAGTACGCCGAGGACGCGGTGGTCGGGATGTGGCGAGACACCAACGTCTACAACCGGGTTGGCATTCCCTCTCTAACGTTCGGTCCCAGCCGGGGCAAGGCTGCTGAGCAGGGAACGGGTTTTATCGAACTCGATGATTTCATCGACGGTGCCAAGATCTACGCGTTGACGGCTCTATCGATGTGTGGCGATCTCCGTCCATGACTGAAAGACCCTCGCTCCGGTTGGCTCGGCCCGACTCGTTTGGCCTCCGGCCGCCCCCGGTGGCGTTCTCTGAAAGAAGGCGTGGCTGCCAAGTAAAGAAAGCGCCCGATACAGTAGGCAGAACTGGAGGTTGGAGTGGTCGCTGAGAATTTTGATCACAGGTTCGACGTAGGTCGTTCCGATGTCGACTGCTGGGAGACGTTGGTGGACGTGGCTCGGGTGTCGAGCTGGGTATCGGTTGTCAGCGACGTCACCGAACACGATCACCTTGCCAGGTACTCGGCAGTCCTGGAGGACAGATTGGGGCCCTTCAAATTGAAAGCCGACCTCGATGTCTCTGTGACGTCGTTGACCGAACCCTCCAGCATCACAATTCGCGCAGATGGCGAGGATCGTCAGGTCGGCTCTCGAATAACCGTGGATGCGACGCTGGGCCTGCAACCAGTCGACTCGGGGTGCAGCGTCAGTATCACGGGTCGCTACGAAGTCACGGGTCGGGTCGCCACGATGGGCGCCTCCACCATCCGTCAGAAAGCCGACAAGATCCTCCAGGAATTCACGGAGGCCGCCAAGCGAGACCTCGAGTGAGCGTTCTTCCGCCGTTCATGTTGCATCGACCTGAGTCGATCGGTGAAGCCTTGGAGGTGTTGTCCTTCGACGACATACCTGTGGCCGGTGGAACCGAATTGTTATTGGCGATGCGCATGCGTGTGCTCCGGCCGACCTCGCTGGTGAGCCTCCGGCACATTCCCGGCCTAGGCGGTGTCGAGGTCGACGGAGCCGAAATCGTCATCGGTGGCCGAACCACCCACCAGGCTGCGGCCGACAGTCCGCTGATTCGTCAGCACCTGCCGATCCTCGCTGAGGTCCTGAATCAGGTAGGGAATCCTCGGGTTCGTGCCAGCGGAACACTGGCGGGCAACCTGGTGTTTGCCGAGCCTAAATCAGACGTGATACCCATACTCCTCGGCCTCGATGCCCACGTCGTGCTCACTTCGCCAGATGGCACCAGAACCCTCGACATCGATCAGTTCATCATTGGGCCGTATTACTCAGCCCGGGAGCCAAATGAGCTGTTGACCCAGATTCGGATTCCAATCGGCCACATCGATAGAGCCGTGTATTTGAAATACCAGACGATGGAGCGACCGACGGTTGGAGTGGCTGCCCTCGATTTGGGAACCGATGGCGATCGAGTCCGGAGACTGGTCGTGGGGGCGGTTGCAGAGCGGTCCCACCTCATCGATTTCTCGCCATCTGATGCGATCAGCGGTGAGGCGATAGCAGCCGAGATCGAGCCAATACCGGATATTGCTGGATCAAAGGAATACAAGCGCCATGTCACCGGGGTCTACATCGACCGGGCGGTGTCGAGCCTCGACGAGTTGGCTCACTCATGACCGCCGACGTCATGATCGAGATCCGTGCGTCCGTAAACGGCATGCCAAACACGAGCACGGTGGCCTCCCGGCTCACCGTTGCCGAATACCTGCGAGACACCCTCGGCCTCACCGGGACGAAAGTCAGTTGTGAGATGGAGGTCTGCGGAGTGTGCTCGGTGCTCGTCGACGGTCGGCCGGTCAGCGCATGCACCGCACTGGCGGCCGATCTCGACGGTACTGAAGTCACGACGGTCGAAGGTCTGGCTACCGAGGATGGACTGAGCCAGCTCCAGCAGGCCTTCATCGAAACATTCGCAACTCAGTGTGGCTTCTGCACACCTGGTTTCCTGGTAATGGCTACGGCACTACTCGAGGAAAACCCCGACCCGAGCCCCGAGCAAGTAGCCGACTACCTCGAAGGCAATATCTGTCGATGTACCGGCTACCGGCCCATCATCGAAGCCGTGCTGCTGGCATCCGAAAGAATGCGGGCGGCCTCGTGAGCGTGCCAATCGTCGGACAGTCGACGACCCGCTCCGACGCTCGCGCCAAAGTGACCGGCGAGGCTCGCTACTCGGTAGACCACGCGGTTCCAGACATGTTGTTCGGTGCAGTCGTGCGTTCGACGCGAGCTCATGCGACCATCGAAAGCATCGACAAGAGCGCGGCTCTCGCTATCGACGGCGTTACCGGCGTTGTGACCGCCGACGACCTGAGCGGCCTCTTCCCGAGATTCGGCCATCTCATTGCCGACCATCCCATCCTGGCGATCGACAAGGTCAACTACATGGGTGAGCCGGTGGCACTTGTTGTCGGCGAGTCTCTCCATGATGCCTACGACGGGGCCGATGCGGTGGATGTCAGATACCGGGACCTGACTGTGATGGCCGACGTTGAGTCCGCCCTCGCCCCCGGCGCCGAGCCGATCCATGCATCCAGCTACCCACAGGGTGATGCATCCTTCGAAGAAGCCATCACCGAGCCGCGCGACGACAACGTAGCCCATGAGGCAACTGTCGCGTGGGGTGACGTCGAGGCTGCCATGGCCCAAGCCGCCGTCGTTGTGGAAACCACGGTCAAGTACCCCAAGCTGTATGCCTACGCGATGGAGCCCTACAACGCCCTCGCCACTGTAAACGAGGAAGGCGTCGACGTGATCACGACGGCCCAGCATCCGTTCATGGTGCGCGACGACTTGGCGCGAATCTTCTCGCTGCCCCTCAGCAAGGTGCGAGTCCGCTCCCCGCTGCTGGGCGGCGGGTACGGATCGAAGTCGTACACCAAGGTCGAACCTCTCGCCTCGGTCGGATCCTGGTACACCGGTCGCCCGGTCAAAGTGGCGCTCAGCGCCGAGGAATCCATCTACACAACTCGTGCCGATTCGGCCACGGTCAGCGTGCGGTCGGGATTCGACGGCGACGGCCTCATCATGGCCCGAGATTTCGACATCGTGATGGACACCGGCGCTTACACCGACAACGGCACCCTCGTTCTGGCCAAGGCCGTGAACCGGTGCTTCGGCCCCTACCGGATCCCGAACTTGCGGGCCTACGGGAAAGCTGTATTCACGAACACGGTAGCTTCGTCGTCCTACCGCGGGTTTGGAGCTCCCCAGGGCAACCTCGCAGGCGAGCTCAATATGGACCAGGCGGCGGAGCGGCTGGGGATAGACGCACTGGAATTACGCAAGCAGAACCTTCATACCCCCGGCGGCATCATCCTGCCGGGTAAACGAGGGCTAGACGCCGACTTACCCGCCGACCTCGACATCATTTCCAAACTACTCAGCTGGGACGGCGGGCCCCGGTCAGAGACTGAAAATCCGCCCATGGTCGGAACCGGCTTCGGGGTGGCTGCCTCCGACGCAGGCGCCTTCCCCGTGTCCACAGCTCAGGTTCGAGTGCTGATCGATGGATCTGTCCTGGTCATGACCGGGTCTACCGAGATGGGGCAAGGCAGCAAGACGGTACTGGCCCAGATCGCGGCTCACGAGTTGGGAGTTGACCTCGACAAGGTGCATGTCGTGCAGTCCGACACCGGCAGCACACCCTATGAACGCACCACCGGCGCGAGTCGGACCACAGTGCTCGTTGGTCTGGCCGTGATGCGGGCCTGTCGGGATGCGCTGACCAAGCTGGAGGAAATGGCCGCCGAGACTTTCGAGGTCCCGTCGTCCGAGGTAAAATCCGCCGACGGCGTTGTTGTTGCCCCCGGTACCGGCGAGTGGCCGTACGCCGAAGTGCTGAAGTCATGGTTTGGAGCACGTTCCGGAGAAGTGACGGGAGTTGGGCTGGTGCGGCCGGCCGGCGACTT
>JAUXJL010000133.1 GCA_030624805.1 Acidimicrobiia bacterium | reverse complement strand
GGCCCAACCATCATGCGACTCACCTTCTCGACGAGGTCCTTCTCCGCAGCGAGGCCACACCATCACATCCGGCGATACGTCACCCGTGGCTCAAACGGTGGGCGCCTCGACGGTTGAAACGGCTGGCAGGGCGTGTCCTGCCGCGGGCGACGTCGGCCATGGTGAGCCCCAACACCCATCGGAAGGTTTACCGGGTCCCGCACGACGCAGTTTCGGGCGCAGTGCGTTTCAACGTAAAGGGCAGAGAGCCAAACGGCACGATCGAGCCGGGCGACGAGTACGACCAGTGGTGTGAGCGGGTCACCGACGCACTTCTCGGCCTCGAAAACGCCGACAGCGGTGGTCCGGTAGTCAGAGAGGTCGTGAAGGTGGCGGACGCGTATCCGGGTCCGCGTTCCGACCGATTCGCCGATCTGCTGGCCGTCTGGCAAACCGGCTCTCCGATTGAGAGAATTCGATCTGATGAGCTCGGCGAGTTCAGTGGCGCCCGCGCCGATCGGGCGGGGAACCATGCCCTCGGCGGCTGGTTCACCATGGCCGGGCCCGGAATCCCCTCGTCCACACAATCGACCGATGGTGCGATCGCCGATCTGGGCCCGACGGTGGCTCGTCTCGTCGGGATTGAGCTTGCCGAGGTTGAGGGGCGTCCGATTCAGCTGGGCGTCGCCCATTGATCGGCGGTTTGGTGGCGGTTGCCCACTGTAAGTAGCCGCGGCATACTGAAGAAACACGGAGAGTACAGGGGCTAGTGCGACGTATCGAACAAGCAGGCGCACTACCCCGCGCAGGTGTTGCAACGGTCCGCGTGTCGCAGGTTGCCTGCGCCTGCGCCGATGGGTCGATCGATCCCGAGCGGTGGCGAGCGGCGACGGTCGACGGGATATCGGAGTGCGCCCCCTCGAACCCTCGCTGGCCGATCATCCGAGAGGATGCGAGCCACGACGCCGGCCAGCTGGCGCCGGTGATCGACTGGGGACCGGCCGAAGGGATCCTGGACCGCCGCGTGTCGGGCGATGAGCTCATCGACAGCCGCTTCGCCGAGTTCGAAGCGCACATCGATTTATGAGCCTCGACCAGCCGCCCCGCCGGTGGGACCAATCCCTTGTACGCGTATCGCTACGGAAAACCCGGTCCTTGGCGAAACGATTGCGGACTTGGCAGAACCGAGCCCGGAAGAATCGCCCGCGCCTCCCTTCGGTGATCGGCCCGTACGAGCTGCTGTCGGCTGACCCGGTGGTACTCTACGCGGCCGATCCTGCCTTCAACGAGCCTGATCTGCCGGTCTTCTCAATCCTTGATGCGGCCGCCGATCGCCCGGTACACGTCTTGCTTGCTCCGTGGTGGTATGTGGGTCCGCGGTTCTAGGCCCGACTGGTCGAAACTCAGCACGAATTACGGGTCCGCTACCCGCGGCTGAGTCTCATCATGACCGCTCCCACCGAGCTCGACCGAGCGACGTTCGCTGCCGCCGGGTTGAATGCGGTACACGTCAATCAGAACGCTTTCGTGGACGAGACCCGCTACACAATCGGAGATGTCGAGAAGCGATATGACGCGCTGTACACCGCCCGCCTGGCGCCGTTCAAGCGCCTGGAGCTTGCCCAGGCGATCGATCGCTTGGCGCTCATCTGTGTCGCCACCCCCAAAATGCTTGCCAGTCCGTACGGGAGGCGAATTCGAAGCCGGCTCCGTCATGCGGCTTGGCTGCTGCAAGATCGCGGTATGGGTGGCGGCGCCGGTCCGACAGAAGTTGCCGGCATGATGCAAGAGTGTCGCGTTGGTCTCGCCCTTTCGGCCGAGGAAGGCCCGATGTACGCCTCCATCGAATACTTGCTGGCGGGACTACCGGTGGTGACAACCCCGTCGCGCGGAGGACGCCACGAGTTCTTCGATCCGGCCTTGGTCCGAGTCGTGGACGCTTCACCGGCTGCAGTCGCGCGCGGGGTACGAGAGCTAATCGACGCCCGGCTTGACCCGGGGGAGATCCGTGAGAAAACGCTCCGCAAGATGTACGAGCATCGGCGGCGATTCATTGGAGTAGTGCAACAGATCTTCGACGATGCCCGAGCTGGTCGACGCTTCGCTGAGGAGTGGGAGACCGTCTTCTACGACAAGCTCCTTCCGTGGGGTGTCCAAGGTCGAGATGCGATTGGAGCTCGCAACCGGTCCATGATCGAACGGCTGGAGTCGAGCGGGCTCTAGCGACGATGGCCTACCCAAACGGAACCCCGACAAGACTGACTGATATGAAGAGGTCTACGCCGACTAGCGCGATTTGTTCGTGAGTCCCCCGGTCGTCCGGGGTGGAGGGGGTTCTGGCGCCGGCTGATGGCCGACAGCGTGCTCTGACCCGCCAACGAAGCCGTTAGCCTGATCCGAACCAGTCCCCGGGGGTCTGAGCCGTTATACTCCCGCCGATTTCTGACCCCTTTTTGGAGCTGACCTGTGGACGATGTTGTTTGGATCTATGTTGCGCTCGTAGCCGGATTGGCAGCCCTGGTGCTTGCCTATTTCTACGCAAATCAGGTGATGGCCGCTCCTCAGGGGTCTGATCGCATGAAGCAGATTTCGGCCAGCATCGCCGATGGAGCCAATGCGTTCATCCGCCGTGAGTACACGTGGGTGGCGGTGTTCGTGGCCGTCCTGGCAGTGCTCATTTCGGTGTTACTCGACTGGGGATGGCCGTGGGGGGCCCTTGCCTATGTCTTCGGGGCCGCCCTGTCGGCCCTGGCCGGGTTCATTGGAATGCGGGTGGCGACCGCCGCCAACGCTCGCACTACAGAGGCCGCCCGCCTGGGTGGCGTGGAACTAGCCCTTCCACTCGCCTTCCGGGGTGGAGCCGTCATGGGCTTTACGGTGGCCGGGCTCGGCCTGGCCGGGTTCGCACTTGCCTACCTGTTGTTTGTCGAATGGCTCGAAGTCGACGATGCCTTTCAGGTGATAGCCGCAGTCGGTTTGGGCGCCTCGTCCATCGCTCTTTTTGCCCGCGTCGGCGGCGGGATCTATACCAAGGCTGCCGACATCGGTGCCGACCTGGTCGGGAAAGTTGAGGCCGGGATTCCGGAGGACGACCCTCGAAACCCGGCAACGATTGCCGACAACGTTGGCGACAACGTTGGAGATGTCGCCGGGATGGGTGCCGACTTGTTCGAGAGCTACATCGGCTCGCTGGTGGCACCCATTATCTTCGCTGCCACCGTGTTCGGTGGTACGGAGTTCCTTTCTGGAGGTGAACCAGAACAGGGCTTCACTGCCGAAGCCATTTTTTACCCGCTTGCCATCGCCGCTATCGGCATGCTCGCCTCTATCATCGGCTCGTTCCTTGTGCGGCCGACCGGCGGCAAACTGGCGGCTGCCCTCCACCGGGGTACCAACAGCGCAGCGGTCATCGCAGCCATCGGCACGCTCCTGATTACCTTCGTGTTGTTCGACGGTGAGGACGGTGTAGACAACTGGTTCGGTCTATTTTTATCCGTGATGATCGGTCTAGCGGTCGGCTATCTCATCGGGAAGCTGTCCGAGTTCTTCACGTCCGACCAGTACCGGATTGTGAAAGAGGTGGCAAGACAGTCCGAGACCGGTCCGGCCACAGTTGCGCTGGCCGGCATCGCAGAGGGTAAGCGGTCGGCTGCCTTTTCCGTGGTGGTGACGGCGGTCGGAATCTATGGTGCCCACCAGGCTGCCGAGTGGGCGTTTGCCGACTCTGTGCCGTTCGCCGGCATCTACGGGGTCGCGATTGCCGCCATCGGCGTGCTTGCCACCCTGGGTATAACGGTATCGGTCGACGCGTACGGCCCGATCGCCGACAACGCCGGCGGTATCGCCGAGATGGCTCACCTCGACCCCGAGGTGCGAGAAGCTACTGATGCCCTCGATTCGCTCGGCAACACCACCGCGGCAGTTGCCAAGGGCTTCGCCATCGCCTCGGCGGCGGTCACCGCCCTGGCCCTGTTCTTCTCCTTCACACAAAGCGTGGGGATCAGCGAGCTCAACCTCCTCGACGTTGAAGTCACGGTTGGGCTTTTCCTCGGTGCCGCGTTCCCGTACCTGTTCGCAGCTCTCACGATCAAGGCTGTCGGCCGGGCCGCCTTCCAGATGATCGAAGAAGTGCGTCGTCAATTTCGTGAGATTCCGGGTCTGCGCGAGGGCAAGGAAGGTGTGGAGGCTGACTACGCCCGTTGTGTGGACATCTCAACTACGGCCGCTTTGCACGAGATGGTCATCCCGGGTGGCCTGGCAGTCGGGCTTCCGATCATCATTGGCTACATCTCGGTGGAAACCCTGGGTGGGTTTCTGGCCGGAGCCCTGGTATCCGGCTTCCTGCTCGCTATTTATATGGCCAACGCCGGTGGTGCCTGGGACAACGCCAAGAAATTCATCGAGGCGGGTGCTTTCGGCGGAAAAGGCTCGGACGCCCACAAGGCAGCCGTGGTCGGCGACACCATTGGTGACCCCTTCAAGGACACGTCGGGCCCGGCCATGAATATCGTCATCAAGGTCATGACGATTGTCTCGGTTATCTTTGCCTCTGCTTTCGTGTAGCCCAACACGAGGCCCCGTTTGCGCCAGAATTGACTCATGGAGATAACCGTCGTCCGTCATGGCCAATCGGAGTCCAACCGAAGCGGCCTCTGGCAGGGGCAGGGCGATTCACCGTTGTCTGACGAGGGTCATGTTCAGGTGGCGGCACTGGCTGCCCGGCTCGAGAACCGTCACTACGACCTGGTGGTCGCCTCCGACCTGCAACGCGCCTCTCACACTGCCGCGGCGCTTGCCAGGGGTCTTGAAGTCGATCCGACGTGGCGGGAGATGGACATCGGATCGTGGGAGGGCCGGAGCCGTGCCGATATCAAGGCGGATGACCCCGATCTGCTGGCTGCTGTGCGAGCCGGGGAGGACGTCAAGTTCGGTGGGGGGGAGAGCATACGCGAGTTCGACACGCGGGTGGCCGGTGCCTTCGAGAAGATCCAGGCCCGCCTCGACCAGGACGATCGGGCCGTGGTCGTGGCCCATGGAGGCGTTATCGCCTCACTCACCCGGCACGTCTTGGGACACCCGGCAGGTTATCTCCCCGGCCTCGGACCACTCGAGAACACGTCTCTCACCCACTTTCGGGTGTATCCGAGCGCACCAATGCTCATCAGCTACAACGACGCCACTCATCTAGGACCCGTGAACCGGTGGACGCAGGAACGCCACGATGAGGGCGATACGCTCCTCACGCTCATCCGGCATGGTGAAACCCACGCCAACCTCGATGATCGTTGGCAGGGAGTCACCGACGGACGACTCACGCTCGACGGCCGCGCCCAAGCCGCCGCGCTTGCCGATTGGTACCCCGGGCTCGACTCGCTCTACTCATCGCCTTTGACCAGGGCCCAGGACACCGCTGCCGCCCTCGCGGAAGTGCTCGGGCTGGATGTCAAGTCACACGATGGAGTAATCGAAATGGACCTCGGTGAGTGGGAGGACCGAACTACTCCCGCCATCCAGGCCGAGTGGGCCGGCCTGTGGGAGCAGATCTACGACAACGGTGAAGACCTCCCGCGTGGCTCAACCGGCGAGTCGGCCACTGCGACGGCGGCCCGGATGGAGGCGGCGCTCCAGGAGCTGGCTCATCGGCATGCCGGCGCCAAGGTCGGGGTTGTGTCCCACGGCGGAAGTATCCGGTCCTACGTGCTCGAGCTGCTCGGTGTCGGCCATGCCGGTCGCGACCGTCTGGCCTACGTAGCCAACACCGCCGTTACCCACGTCCTCATCGGTGAGGACTCAGCCACCATCGCCGACTACAACGTCGCCCCTCACCTGGAGTAACCGGCCGGGCTTCGCCCGGCTTGGGAGTTGCTTCGCAACTCCAGGCCTGGGCCTATCAGGGTGTGGGGGTTGGTGTCGGCTTGGGAGTTGCTTCGCAACTCCAGGCCTGGCTGTATTGGGAGCTTCGGCTGGTGCGGGGGGACGGCCCCCTACCCCCGAGCTGGCGCTCGGCGGTACTTTCCGCCCGCCTTCGGCGGGGGGACTGACGGCTCCCCTACCTCCGAGGAACTGCTGGTCCGGCTCTCGGTTTGTCAGTCCCCGCGGCTGGTCCGGGGCGAGGAACTGCTG
>JAUXJL010000249.1 GCA_030624805.1 Acidimicrobiia bacterium | reverse complement strand
TCATCGGTTGTGTCGTATCGGCCGATCATGCGGGGCCGGACCCCCCAGTAGCTCGCCATGCGTCGAAACGTTGGTTGGTTATTTGTGAACGCAATGATGTCGGCGGTCGGGCGATATTTTGAGAGCAGCCGGGCGGTGCTCCCACTCTCGGTAAAGCAGGCCAGGTGTGGTATCTCAAGGTTCTCACTCACCTCAACGGCGGCCTTGGCGATGGCCGACGGGAAGCGAGTCGAATGACCAATGAAGACATCCTGCACCATGTGGTGGAGTTCCGGGCTCAGCTCGGCTTCAGCACACACGATGTTCATGACCTCAACGGCCCGTATCGGGTATTTGCCAACGGCGGTTTCGGCGCTGAGCATCACAGCATCAGTTCCATCAAACACCGCATTGGCAACGTCGGTGACTTCGGCCCGGGTCGGCCGATGACTGTCTTTCATCGACTCGAGCATCTCGGTAGCGGTTATGGAGATCTTGCCGCCGGCGTTGGTCCGGGCGATGATGTCCTTCTGGATGCGCGGCAGCACGGCGAAGCGCATCTCAACACCGAGGTCGCCGCGTGCCACCATCACCCCGTCGGCTTCTCGAACGATTTCGTCCAAGGCCTGATAGGCCACCGTCCGCTCGAGTTTGGCGATCACCGGCACATCGCCGGCCAGCTTCCGCACACCCCGGACATCGGCGCCATCGCTCACAAAGGAGGCGGCAACTGCGTCGACGCCCATCTCCACCCCGGCCTCGAGATCTAGACGATCCTTATCGGTTATGGGAGGAAGGTCGACGTCGAGTCCCGGGAAGGCAGCGCCCTGTCGGTCTCGGAGGTCCCCACCACGGATGACCATGGCTTGGACGCCGGTTGCCGCCGAGACCACCTCCAAACTGATTAGGCCATCCTGCAGGACAATGACATCACCCTGCGCGAGATTGACTACCCGGTCGAGGTAATTGATAAAGATCTCGCCGCGGGCGGCTTCATCCTCGCCGGATAACAATGTCACTTGTTCGCCGGCTTCCAGTGTGATCCTCTCGTCCGGGAATGTGCCAACCCTCACCTTCGGGCCTTGTATGTCTTGGAGCACCGTCACTGCTCGACCGTGCTTTTTGGAGGCAGCATGTACCCACTCAAGGCTCCGTTTGTGGTCCTCGATGGCGCCGTGGGAGAAGTTGAGGCGGGCAACGTCCATCCCTGCTTCAACGAGGCGTGAAATACTCTCCGGATCGGCCACGGCCGGCCCGAGCGTTGCGATGATCTTGGTCTTGCGAGTCACGGTGGAAACCATACCGGCCGCTGCGTGCGAGACACGCCTCTAGGCAGCTTCCGCCAGAGCGGGAATTACCCGGCGGGCGAACAACTCGAGGCCGGTCGTGTCGTAGGCCGCCTCGGCGAAGTACAGAATGATGTACCCGGCGCCGACGTCCTCCCAGGCCCGAATGGTCTCGACGAGCTGCTCAGGAGTCCCGGCCGTCCTACGGTACATGGCTTCGATTCCGTCGAGCCTGTCCTCATCCACAAACGGCCGATAGTGCTCCCGAACCCACGCCAGTCGCTCCTCAACGGCCGCCTCCGTCTCTTCGCATACAACCGTGAAGTTGTTGGAACGCACTATTTCATCGAAGTCTCGGCCCACATCCTCGCAATGACCCCTCAGGATCTCGGACTTGTGAGCGAACTCCTCGATGCCCTGGGCAAAGTTGGTGTAGGAGGCGTAGCGGGCAGCGACGTTGAGCGTCAGTTGTTCTCCTCCCCCGGCCACCCACAGCGGGATATGGGGCTGCTGAACCGGACGCGGCCGACAGATGGCACCTTTCAGGTTGTAGAACCGGCCTTCATAGGTCACCTCGTCCTCGGTCCACATCCGCTGCATGATCTCAATTCCCTCGCGCAGCATCCCGATGCGGGTCGATGGATTGGGAAACGGATAGCCGTAGCCGTCGTATTCGTGCTCGTACCAACCGGCTCCGATGCCCATTTCGAGTCGTCCGTTGCTGATGGCGTCGATGGACGCCGCCACCTTCGCAAGGTACGAGGGTGGCCGGTAGGAGTTGCACGTGCACATTTGCCCAAGCCGGACAGTGCTCGTCACCGCGGCCAGCGCCGCCATGAGCGTCCAGGCCTCGTAGGTCGCTTCCTGAGTCGGCACGGGGACGGTGTGGAAGTGGTCGTACACCCACAGAGACTCGTATCCAGCCGTCTCAATTGTCCGCGCCACCGATCGTATCGTCTCCCACTGGTGCTCAACAGGGATGCCCGTGAGGTCCAACCGCCACCCCTGTGGTACGAACGCACCGAATCTCATCGCCACTCCGTTCTTGGCACGGAGCCCAACCTACCGTCCGGCCTGAGCATGCGCAGCCAAGTATCCTCACGGGTCCGTGAAGCCGCTCATCGCCATTCCCGTCAAGCCGTTCGGCGTCGCCAAGGCTCGCCTCGAACCGGTATTGGATGCCCGCCAGCGATCGTTGCTCGGAAAGGCCATCGCCCGACGTACCATCCACGAGGCCCAACGGACCGGAGCCCGGGTCGCAGTCGTAACCCGTGACCGCCGGGTGGCTCAGTGGGCCTCACTGCTCCAGGCTGAGGTTGTGACGGAATCCATAGAGTATGGATCCGGCCTCAATGGCGCCGCCGGGGCAGCCGCGGCCCATGCCGACCACCTCGGCTGCAACTGGATGATCCTCCACGCCGACCTGCCGCTCGTGACATCCGTTGACCTCGAGGCGGCCATCGGCCGTTTTCGGCCGGACGGATACGTCCTGGCCCCTTCCTACGACGGCGGAACCTCCCTGCTCATGGGAGCTGGACCTTTCTCGTTCTCGTACGGCAAGGCCAGTTTCCATCGTCACCTTGCCGCCACCGGCGGGCGAGCCGAGGTGATAGTTCGGACGGGATTGGCGCTCGATCTCGACACCCCACGGGACCTCGAGGCGATAGAGGGCCTGGGAGGCTCGGTGATGTGGCACGGAGTGGGCGGATGACCAATCCACTCGCCCCACCCGGACGCGCCCTCGCCATCGGCGCTCATCCCGACGACGTCGAGTTCGGGGCCGGAGGAACCCTGGCCGGCTGGGCACGAGCCGGTTGTCGAATCGTGTTGGTGGTCGTAACCGACGGATCAAAGGGAACCTGGGATCGACAACAGAGCCCGGCCGCCCTCGTCGAGCAGCGCCAAGCCGAGCAGCGGGCGGCGGCAGCCGAGCTTGGCGTGACCGAGGTCGTATTCCTCGGCCACGTTGACGGGGAGCTCGAGTACACGATGGATTTGCGATCGCAGATCGCCAAGCTCATCCGAACTCACCGGCCCGACATTGTTCTGTCCCACGACCCGTGGGCTCGTTATGAGATCCACCCTGATCATCGGGCTACCGGATGGGCGGCGGTAGATGGTGCGATTGCCGCCCGCGACCATTTGTTTTTCCCCGAACATGGCCTAGAGGCCCATCGCCCCGATTCGCTCCTCCTGTGGCGAGCTGCCGAGCCCGACCACTGGGAGGACATCGCTCAAGAGTTCGCGACCAAATTGGGGGCCCTACTCTGTCACCGATCCCAACACCACACCACCATGGGCGACGCCGGCCAAGGTAGGGAAGAACGCGAGACGTTCGAGCAGCAACTGCGGAGTGTCGCGGCGAGCCAGGGCGCGGCCGTCGACTTAGCCGCCGCCGAAGCCTTCAGGCTGATCCGTCTGTAAACGTCCTCGGGGAGTCAATAGATCCGAAGGTGCGTGGCCGGGTCAAAGAAGTGAACCTTGTTGTTGTCCACAACCAGGGTGATTCGCTCCCCATCTACAACCCT
>JAUXJL010000295.1 GCA_030624805.1 Acidimicrobiia bacterium | reverse complement strand
TGAGCACGCTTTCAATCTCTTCGGGCTCGATGAGGACCTCACGGGCCTTGGAGCCTTCCGAGGGGCCAACCACACCCTTGTTTTCGAGGATGTCCATCACGCGACCGGCCCGTGCAAAACCGATGCGCAGTTTGCGTTGCAGCATGGAGGTCGAGCCGAGTTGCGAACGAACGATGAGCTCGGTCGCCTGGCGAATGATGTTGGGATCCTCGCCCTCGGAGTCCTCGACGGCCCTGGCTTGCTTCTCCGCGGCCACAAAGATCGACTCGTCGTACTCGGCTTTGGCCTGTTGTTTCACCCACGCCACCACGGCGTGCACTTCGCTCTCTTCAACCCAGGCGCCCTGCACACGTTCGGGCCTCGGATCGCGAGCCGTGACGACCAGCATGTCACCGAGCCCAATGAGTTTCTCAGCTCCGGATGCGTCAAGAATCACCCTACTGTCCGCCTGGGAGGCGACCGAGAAGGCCAAGCGGGAGGGGATGTTGGCCTTGATGACCCCGGTTATGACGTCTACGGATGGACGCTGGGTGGCGATGACGAGGTGGATGCCGATGGCCCGTGCCATCTGGGCGATACGGACAACCGCGTCCTCAACGATTTTGCCGGCCACCATCATGAGGTCGTTCAGCTCGTCGACAACGACCACTATGTACGGGAAGCGGTCGAATTTCTCCGGATCGAGCCCACCGGCGTCCCACTTGTCGTGATAACCGACGATGTCGCGCACACCACTATCTGCGACCAGCTCGTACCGTCGGTCCATCTCATCCACTGCCCATCGCAGGGCCTCAGCTGCCTTGCGCGGATTGGTGATGACTCGAGTAAGCAGGTGGGGAACGCCGTTGTACTGCCCAAGCTCCACCCGCTTCGGGTCCACCATTATGAGACGTACGTCCTCGGGTCGAGTTCGCATGAGCAGACTCGTAACAATCGAATTGATGCTCGAGGACTTGCCGGCACCCGTTGCCCCGGCGATCAACACATGCGGGAGGTCGTTGAGGTTGAGCATGGCCGGGGTTCCGGTGATGTCCATCCCAAGACCAACTCCGAGCGGACCCATGTTGTCGGCTGCCTCCTTAGAGGAGAGTATGTCGCCCAGGGTGACCAGGCGGCGCCGCAGATTTGGCACTTCGACGCCGATGGCACTCTTGCCCGGGATGGGAGCCAGGATGCGCACGTCGGGGGTTGCGAGTGCGTATCCAATGTCAGAGGCGAGGCTCGTGACGCGCGCCACCTTTACACCGGGAGACAGCTCGATCTCGTAGCGGGTGACTGTCGGCCCGGGAACAATACGAGTAAGCCGGGCATCGACGCCGTGTTGGCGGAGGGTGTCCTCCAATTCCCGACCCGTGCCCTCCAGCGACCGCTTGTTTTGACCGCCACCGGTTCCCAGCGTTAGCAGCTCGATTGGGGGCAGTTGGTAGGCGCCCCGAGCGGTTGTCACAGGCATCGGAGATGAAGGCCTCGCCTTAGCGCTCGGCCGCGTCTTGGCAGGAGCCGATTTTGGCTTGGCCTTGACGGGTCGGTCGGATGAGGGAGGCCTCGGTTCGACGACTGTGGCCGGAGACGGGCCAACCGGCGCTTCCCGACGGCGGAGGCCGCTGACAAGTCTCCTGAGCCCAAAGCGCACGGCCCTCCACACGTCCCCAAGCGTCAGCGCGACCTCGCGAACCGTTGTGCGTGTTGTCAGCATCGCGCCGACCGAGATGACCGTGAAGAGCACGATCAGGGCTCCCCACAAACCAACGAGCCGTCGCATGGGATAGGCGACGAGCGAGCCAACCACGCCACCCCTGGTCGTCACCCGGTCGACACCTTCGGCAAGCGCAATGGTCCCCGTGAGCAGGTGAAAGAGAGCCAGCGTGCCGAAGAACAGAACAATGAGGCCGATCGGGATGTGAGCGTGATCGCGGCCGGCCTTGCCGAATACCAGTGTCATTCCCACCACGGTCATGGCAACCGGAACGAACACTGCCCAGGCGCCGAAGAGGATCTTGAGCCCGGGGATAAAAAGCCGGCCAAACGGTCCCGCCAATCCGATGAACCCGAGAAAGAGCACGGCACTCGCTACCAGGAGGACGAGCCCCCACACATCGTCGGTTTGTCGGCCGAGCCGCTCACGGACCACCAGCCGAAGGCGCGTCCAGTTGCTCTGGCTCTTTTTCGTGGTCTTGGATGCCCGCTTCCGCCCGGAAGCCCCGCCGCGGGTGGGTTTTTTTTGCGGCATCGGTCCAGGAGGCTACCCGAATGCGTCGGCAACCCGTCGGAAATTCGCGCGGATATCGGTTGCCCGCCCGCCTATCGCGCGATTATACGACGGGCGCTCCCATCGCTGCGGGCGTGGCCCGTATCCTGTTGTTATGACCGATGCCTTCGAACTCGAGATCGAACTCGCCACCACCAGGGAGCAGCTGGCCGATCTCCCTGGAGATGCCTTCAATGACCGAATCACTCTGCGGGATCGCATCATCGAGTTGGAAGCGGCCGTGGCGGCTGCGACGCCGGTGCAACGCGACACCTTGCTGACTGAACTTCGGGGGCTGAAAGCCACCCGAGCGCGGCTGGTGAAAGCCCGCATGGATCCGTCTATCGCCAACGGTGGGCTCGGTTCGGGTGGAGGAGTCGACCCCAATTTTCTGCACACGGCCAACCGCAAGATCGACGCCATGACCGGCCTCAGTGAGGTGGAGTCCCGGATCCTGGAGATTGAGCGATTGCTGGGAACCGGGCAGTAAGCAGTACTGCTTTTCGTATTTCTCGGCCGAGTAGCCAGCACCTTTACGTTGAGGGCCAAGAACGGCCGGGCAAAAGCCCGGCCGTTCTTGGCGGTTGCCACCCCGAAATCATTGGAACCTATATGAGGCTCTGGGGCTTGGCAGAGAGGCGTCAATCGCCGTTGACGGACGTGGACGGCGTCCTGGTCAGCTCTAAAAAACCGCT
>JAUXJL010000265.1 GCA_030624805.1 Acidimicrobiia bacterium | reverse complement strand
TGTTCGGCAACGTTCCCCGAAAACCAGCCATTGCGCGATTCGGATGGGCAACCGATCCACCCCGCCATGCAAACCGGCGCGTTTGCCGAAGAAGTCGTGGTTCATCAATCACAACTGGTTGCCATCGACGAGCGGATTCCGCTCGATGCCGCGGCGTTGCTTGGATGCGGGGTGATCACCGGAGTCGGATCCGTCACCAACGTGGCCCAGGTCCAGGCCGGTTGGAACGTAGTGGTCGTTGGCACGGGCGGAGTTGGCCTCAACGCTGTGCAGGGGGCAGTGCTGGCGGGAGCAGCTACGACGGTTGCGGTCGACCTATCCGACGACAAACTCGAGGCGGCCCGGATATTCGGCGCCACTCACACGGTCAATCCGTCCACGAACGGCGTTGCGGAGGCTGTGAGCGCCGCGACTGCGGGGGAGATGGCGGATGCGGTGTTTGTCACCGTGCCGTCCAAGACCCCGATCGAGGAAGCACCGGCCTTGCTCGCTCCGGCCGGTGCGGTTGTTCTGGTCGGCCTGCCGGCGACAGGTGAGACAGCCGAGATCGACCCGCTCACCCTTGCCGACCAGAGCCAGCGAGTGCTCGGGTCGAAGTTGGGGGCAGCTCGGATCTCCATCGATATTCCCAAGCTGCTTGAGCTCTACGAAGAGGGCCGGCTCAAGCTCGATGAGTTGATAACGGGTCGGTATCCGCTCGACGAAATCAACAAGGCGATAGCTTCGGTGGAGCGGGGTGAGGCCCTCCGCCATCTGATCGTGTTCTGAGTAGTAGCGTCGCGATCGATGAAGATCTCCGACTGCCGGACTTTCGTCGTCGGCAACCCGCCACCTCACTTCGGTGGCAGGTACTTTCTCTTCGTCAAACTGACTACCGACGACGGAATCGAGGGAATCGGCGAAGCCTATGTGGCAACGTTCGGCCCCCACACTGTGGCAGACATGATCGTCGACGTTGCCGAACGTCATGTCATCGGCAACGAGCCCTTCGCCATCGAGCGCATGTGGCGCAACGTATATGGCAGCGGATACTCGAGTCGCCCCGATGTGACGCTGATGGGGGTTATGAGCGCCCTGGAGATGGCGTCCTGGGACATCGTCGGTAAAGCCGTGGGCAGGCCGGTGTACGAGCTTCTCGGAGGCCGCGTGCACGAATCCTTGCGGTCCTACACATACCTCTTCCCCAAGCCGGGCGACACCACCGACGTCTATGCCGACCCCGACCTCGCCGCCGAGCGGGCCGCCGAGGAAGTGGCCCGCGGTTTCACCGCGGTCAAATTCGACCCTGCCGGCCCCTACACAGTGTTCGACGGCCACCAGCCAAGCCTGAAGGACCTCGATCGCTCCGAAGAGATGGTTCGCAAGGTGCGCGAGGCGGTGGGTTCTGCTGCCGACATTTTGTTCGGCACCCACGGGCAGTTCACCGCGTCCGGGGCCATTCGACTAGCTCGACGCATCGAACCGTACGACCCGCTGTGGTTCGAGGAGCCCACCCCTCCCGAGAACCCGCGGGAAATGGCGCGGGTCGCTTCCCAGACGGCCATCCCGATCGCGACCGGCGAACGCCTGACCACCAAGTACGAGTTCGCCCGGGTCCTCGAACATGGGGCAGCCTCGATTCTTCAGCCCAACCTGGGCCGGGTAGGTGGCATCCTCGAGGCGAAAAAAATCGCCGGGATCGCCGAGACTCACTACGCCCAGCTGGCGCCCCACCTCTACAGCGGCCCGGTGCTGGGGGCCGCCAACATTCAGCTTGCGACCTGCACCCCGAACTTCCTCATCCTCGAGGGGATCCAGGACTGGGGCGGCTTCCACGCCGAGATCCTCGAAACTCCTATCCAATGGGAACAGGGTCGCGTTGTCCCCCCCACCGCCCCGGGGCTCGGTGTTGTCCTCAACGAGGAGGTAGCGCTGGCACATCCTTACGAAGGAAATGAGCTCCACCTCAATCCGTCCTCCGAGCCGTATGACTAAGCGGCAGTGCATCGGACGCCGGCTCCGCCGCACCTGAGCGCTATCCCAGTACGCTGAAAGAGGAATCCCGGTTGATTTCGCGGTTGCGGCTGTAGGCACCGAGATTGAGCTCGAGGCCGATGTGGATGCCGACCACAGTCACAGGATCGGCATCATGGTCGTGGCCCTCCTCGACCTGCTGGATCAGTTGGGCCATGCAATAGGCAGCCACGGAGGCGTTCTTGAATTGGTTGCCGCTGGTTCCGATCGCCACGTAGAAGCCGTCGAGATCGGTCCGGTCGTAGATCGGGATCCAGTCGTCGCTGACGTCATAGAGGTCCACAACACCCTTCTTGTCTCCGGGAACTCCAAGCGTCGGAAGTCGCCGGGCCAGCCGCATGACCTGGTTCTCCCATTGGTCGGAGCTGACCTCTCGAGCGAAATCGTCAGGATCACTGACCCAGATCTGCGGGTCACAGTCCGGATCCTGGCTCCCCACCAGGATGTGGTTACCCACCTCGGGCCGGAAGTAGGTGCCGAGGTCGTCGTCGCCGACCAGGGACGGGTTGTCCTCGAAGTCGAATCCCTCCGGTGCCGGAACGTGGTGGACCTCGTGGCGCAGCGCTTTGGTCTTGATTTTCATCGAGTCGGCCACTCCGGCCAGCTGGTTGATGACGAACGAGTGTGGACCGGCGACGTTCACCACGATTGGAGCGTCGATGGTGGTTCCGTCGGCCAGCGCCACTCCGGTAACCCGGCCCTCGGCAGAGGGGATCGCCGTCACCTCAGTGTTGAATCGGAATTCTCCCCCCTTAGCTTCGGCCGCCCGCTGCAGGTTGTGGGTGGAGAGCTGGGGGTCGCTGACATAACCCGCTGCCGGGCTATACACGGCGGTCTGAAGTTGTTCGGCGGGCTCGGCCCAGAAGTCGTCGTCCTCGACTCGCTTCGGCGGCGAGTAGCTACCGAAGTCGAAAACCGGAAAGCGCTCGGCGAGGGTTTCCATATCCCACACTTCATACGGCACACCGATCTCATCGAAGAGCGGCAGAACCTTGTCCGTGTAGCGGTCGGTGTCACCCAGATACACCCCTCCGCAATAGATGAACTGTGCCAGGCCTCGCTCATCATCGGTTTCGAGGTAATCGGCCCAATTCTTCCAGTAGAAGAGACCCTCATAGGCCATCGCCACCCCCGCCCAGGTGGAATAGTGGGTGCGAATGATGGCGCAGGAGTTTCCGGTGGATCCGTAGCCCGCCGCCGGCAGCTTGTCGATATTGAGAGTCCGGTACCCGGCCTTCGACAGCTCAAACCCGATGTTGGCGCCGATAATCCCGGCACCGATGATGATCGCGTCGAAGCTCTCGTGATCAGCCATGGAGGGACCCTACAGGCCTCATGATGGTGGCAGTGCTCCCCCCTCCGCCGTTCGCCTCTCGACGAAGGTGTCGAGCTCGTCCTGGATCGAATCCTCCAGGGGGGGAGCCTTGAAATCGGCGACGATCCGCTTCCAGATCGGGTTGGCGCGCTCGGTGGCGGTCTGAGAACCTGCCTCGGTCCACTGTCCGAAGTTCTGGCGCGTGAAAACCAATGGTTCATAAAATGC
>JAUXJL010000127.1 GCA_030624805.1 Acidimicrobiia bacterium | reverse complement strand
GCGTGATTGCGGTGGTGGTGCATCCAGGCTGGGTTCAGACGGACATGGGCGGAACGGGAGCGCCTTTGAGCGTCGAAGAGAGTGTCACGGGCATCCGGGACCTCGTGGCAGGTCTGGGACCGGCTGATCATGGGCGGTTCTGGGCCTGGGACGGCCGCGAGCTCCCCTGGTAATGACGACTCCGAGATCTGCGAGGTCAGCCGGGTGTCTCGTCGTAGACGACCCCCATGTAATGGTCGTAGGCGAGGCCCTCGGCCTGCATCGCCCGGCGATAGGCGACTGCCACCGCGTCGAACTTCAGATGTAACTCATCAGCCAGATCGAATGGCACCTGCTCGGGGCGCTGCGACTCGACGATCCGCTGATCCTGGTTGAAGATCGTGTCCTCGAATGACTGGAGCACCGAGTCGGGCTGCTCGAGGTCGTAGTTGCGCCCGATCACGCAATACCCGACGCAACGATCGGCACTCACCGGCTGAGAGGCGAAGAAGTACACCATACCCTTGGCTCCGGCCCATCCGAGCCGCAGCACGATCGTGTATGGCAGGTGCAGCTCGTAGTGGCTGATGCGCTCCGGCCTCGCCACATCCTCGTTGGCGAATACCGGGAAATCCTCGGTGTTGGGTGCCTCGGGCCGCACGACCGAGTAGTGGAGAACGTGACCGCGGGTGTCCACCGAATGGTCCGGCACCAGCGGTCGGTCGACGTCGCCCAGCAACCCGGGGTGAACCCAGGGGAAGTGCCCGAAGTCGGTGAAGTTCTCCACCTGGCGGGAGGCATCCGCCTTCCATGGGAACGGGCCGGTGTCGACCATCCGCCACGCTCCGTCTTCGAGCTCTGGAATCTCCGGCAACGGGTAGGGCGGGTCGCCGAGCGCCACCCACACCAGCCCGTATCGCTCCACACACTGAAAAGTGTCGACCCGGGCCTTTGACGGAATGCGGGGATTCTCGGTCTGTGGAATGTCGGCGCAGGCGCCGTCCGGCTGGTATCTCCAGCCGTGATAGGGACAGACGATGCACCCGTCCGCCAGCCATCCCAGCGACAGCGCCGTCCCTCGATGAATGCACACGTCCCGCATCGCCACGAGCCGGCCGGCATCGTCGCGCCACAGCACAACCGGCACATCGAGCAACGTGGCCGAATACGGGCCGTCGTCCTCGAGCTCGGATGCGTAGGCGACGGGATGCCAGCAGTGCTCGAGCTTGTCGGGGAAAGCGCTCATAGGGCGTCACGGCCCAAACGGGGAAATCGGGGCCGGGGAATGGCTCAGGCCTCGACGTCTTTTTTGAGTCGGGCGAGACCCTTCTCGAAGTCCTTCCCGACCATCTTGTCCATCGACACAAAGACGCTCATGATCCTGGAGAGAATGTTGTGCTGGCCGGTCATGGTCCACGTGACCCGGGTGCCCTCCCCGGCCGGTTCGAGGCCGAACACCGTTTTGTTCTGGGCCTTGAACGGCTTGAGGAACTCGAGGTCGAGGGCGACGCTGCTGGGTTCGGCAACTTCGGTGATGGTCATGTTGCCCTCGCCGACCTTGCGGGTTCCTTTCCAGGAATACGAAGCACCGACACCCGAGTCGGGCCCGTCGTAGGACTTGGTCATCGTCGGGTCCATGTCCTCCCACGGAGACCACGATTGCCACTCATGGAAGTCGACGATCTTGTCGTAGATCTGAGGGGCGTCCGAATCGATCGTGATATTACGTTGAACCTGGTAGTCGGCCATGAACTCCCCTTTCTGGTCGCCGGATCGAGCCTACCCGCGTCTACCTACCGCTTCCCGAGACTGAGAGGCGTGGGCGCGCTCGTTGTCCTGGCTCGCCGAAAGGCGCACTTGGTACGATGCGACATGATCGATGACGCCGAGACGCTACAAGCCATCATCCGGTCCGCCACCGATGTCATCATCACGGCGGACGCGCAGGGCAACATCATCAACTGGAATCCGGCTGCCGAGCACGTCTTCGGGTACTCGGCCGAAGAGGCCGTCGGACAAGAGCTGACGATGATCATTCCTGAGCGTTTCCACGCAGCCCACCATGAGGGCCTGGGCCGCGTGGTAAACACCGGCGAGACTCACATCATCGGTCAAACCGTCGAGGTGGAAGGGCTCCGCAAGGATGGCACGGAAATCCCGATCGAACTGTCGCTGGCAACGTGGGTCACGGACGGCGACCGATTCTTCACCGGCATCATCCGCGACGTAAGCGAAAAGGCCCACCTCATCAGCGCTCTGAGCGACTCGGAGGCTCGCATGCAAGCGATCGTCGAGTCGGCCAACGACGCCATCATCA
Organism: Acidimicrobiia bacterium; assembly: GCA_030624805.1. Classification (GTDB taxonomy): domain Bacteria; phylum Actinomycetota; class Acidimicrobiia; order Spongiisociales; family SHLN01; genus SHLN01. The sequence goes on along the minus strand of JAUXJL010000127.1, from coordinate 4,044 downwards.
CCATCGACTCCGAGGGACGGGTGTTGCTCTGGAACGCCCACGCGGTCGAGCTGTTCGGGTACAGCAGCGAGGAGATGCTGGGCCGACCGCTCACCGCGATCATTCCGGAACGCTTTCGCGAGCAACATCACACCGGCATCCACCGCGTCGTGGAAACAGGTGAGACCCACGTGATCGGCTCCACGGCCGAGTTGACCGGACTCAACCGGGACGGAGTTGAATTCCCGATTGAACTGTCCCTGGCCCAGTGGTCGACCAACGGAGACACGTTCTTCAGCGGCATTGTCCGCGACATCACCCAGCGCAAACAGGCCGAGACCGATCTACGAGTTGCCAACCACGCCCTGGCCGACAAGAACGAAATGCTGCAGGGGCTGTCCGGCAAGCTCGCCAAATACCTGTCTCGCCAAGTGTACGACTCCATCTTCGAAGGCCGCACCGAGGTGCGGGTGGAGTCCTATCGCAAAGCGCTCACCGTCTTTTTCTCAGATATCCAGGGCTTCACCGAGCTGTCAGACCGCATGGAGGCCGAACCCCTCAGCGCGCTGTTGAACCACTACCTGAGTGAGATGTCCCACATCGCGTTGGAGCATGGAGGCACGGTCGACAAGTTCATCGGCGACGGGATCATGATCTTCTTCGGTGACCCGGAGAGCCAAGGTGAGAAGGAGGATGCCGTCGCCTGCTGCCGGATGGCACTCGCCATGCGGGAGGGGGTTGCCGAGCTGCAGAGCGAGTGGCAACGACAGGCCGGGTCTGTTCCGCTGCATGTGCGGATCGGGATCAACACCGGCTTCTGCACGGTTGGCAACTTCGGTTCAGAAGACAGGCTCGACTACACCATCGTCGGCAAAGAAGTGAACGCCGCCTCCCGGCTGGAGGGCTCGGCCCAGCCCGACCAGATCCACATCTCTCATTCCACCTATGAGCTCATCAAGGACGAGCTCCCGTGCCGTCCCGTAGGCGAAGTCAAGGTAAAAGGCCTGGCGTACCCGATTCAAACCTACGAGATCCTGAGTGAGGCTGCTGAAGCCGAACCAGCTAACACCTCAGAGCAGGCGGCGGCCTTGAGCCTCGGCATCGACCTAACGCAACTCGATCCAGAACAGATTGAAGCTGCCCGCCGGGCAGTCCAGGAAGCGCTGGCACCGGATGACACGCCTGCCTGAGAGTGCCCGGCCCAAGCAAAGGGTCAGACGGTGATTACGTAGGCGGTGACGGGTTCGGCCCGGCCCTTGAGTGTCAGGTCTTTCGACGGGTAGCCGTGGCAATCGCGGCCAGCCTGGCGGCACGCTGCTTCGCTGACAACCGCCTCGCCGGTGTTGGCCATCGATGAGAGTCGGGCGGCGACGTTGACGGAATCGCCGAGCGCGGAGATCGAGATGAGTCGCCCCTCCTGTCCAACCGCGCCGACGAACGCCCTTCCCCAGTGCACACCAACCCCGATTGGTACCCAGGGTTCCCCGCCCGAGCCATGACCCGTGATCTCAAGGAGCCGGCGGCCGGCGTTCACGGCCTTGTGTACATAGTCGTTACCCGCAAACCCTCGAGCGAAGATCGCATTCACCCCATCGCCGGCGAGATTGTCGATAAGGGCTCCGGCATGGATCAGCACATCGGAAGCCTCCGTGAAATAGCGGCTTATGAGTGCCGAGTATTCAGCAGGCTCCATCGTCTCAGCCAGCGAAGTCGAACCGCGGATGTCGGCAAACAACAAGGCAACGTCGGCCACCGCTCCGCCCGGGTGGTCTTCACTCACCAACTCGCAGTCATTGCAGAAGTGGGGATTCAGCGTTGAGGGCTTGATCCCTTTGAAGGTACGGACCAGCCACCCCCCGATCCCGGCAAACGGAGCCAGGCACAGCTCACACCGGGGGCCGGTCGGCAACCATCTGAAAAACCAGCGCAGATGGCGGAAGTTGTCTCCATGTTCCAGGATGTCTTCCCACTCCTGGGATGGGCTCGGATGGGAGTTGGTGGTCATGGGTGAATTCGCGGGAATTGTACTCTCGAACTCAACGCCGAAGACGGCTGCGCCAGAAGGCGTTGTCGGCCCGGTTGTTCTTGAGTGCAGCCGGGCCCCTCCCTCCATTCGACAGGGCTGTGCCGGGAGTGCGAGGCCTCGCCTCAGACGAAGAGCTGCACGTCGGCGTCGGCGGCGTAGTCGAGGAACTTGGCGGCTCCGGCGATGTCACAGCCGGCGATGAGATCACCTTCTTCTACGCCCATCACACCCATGGTGGTGGCGCAGGCGAAGAAGGTCACATCGAGGCCCTGGGCCATCTCGATGAACTCGGCCACGTCGGGCATCCGGGACCGTTTCATCCACCGCTTCATAACCTTGGTGGCTGCGGCAGTGGCTCCCGGAATGACGCCGATGAAGTTAGGCAGACGAATCGGACCGGCCGGATTGGCGAGTGAGGCCATCTTTAGGTTTCGATAGCGATCGTCGTGCAAGATGTCCAGCCCGTAGAACGTGAAGTAGATCCCCACTTCCCAGCCGAGGCTGGCGGCGGTCGTGGCCAGAATCAGAGGCGGGTAGGCCGCGTCGAGGGTTCCCTTCGAAGCGACCAGGGCCAACCGCTTGCGTTTCGGCCCCGCATCTATCTGACTGATGGTGGCAAGGCTGTCGGCGAGATCGGTCATACGTTTTCTCCCTTTTCGATCCAGAATTTCTGCACGCCGGCTTGATCGTCGACGGCCAGCAGAACGTCCCGACGCTGGCGGGCCAGCGCCGGGATGTCCTCCAACGATCCGGGATCGGTGCAGATCAGCTCCAGAACCTCGCCGGGCTGAAGCTTCTTGAGCGACAGTGCCGCCTTATAAACGGGGAGCGGGCACAGCAGCCCGCTCGTGTCGAGCACATCGGCGACCTCTAGGTCGCCGACTTCATTGGTCTGGGTCATGACATTTCCTCCTGTTTGTGGTTGGTTTTTAGAGTGTTGGGAGCCCCTCGGTGCCGAGTCGCTCAACGAAGTAGCTCATGTATTTGAGGCCCGAGTCGGACGAGATGCCGACAGCCACCTCGTCAGCGCCCGCTCCGAGCTGGGAGGCGGCGTGAACAACCGCTCCGGTGGAGGGACCCACAATGAGACCTTCCTCTCTGAACAGCCGCCCGGTCACTTCGTAGGCGGGGTCGTCGTCGACCTGGATGACGTCATCCACCACGCTCCAGTCGAGGATTCCAGGCTGCTTGGCTTCCTGGAATGACTTGAGACCCGGCAGGCGATGCCCGGCCTGGGGCTCGATTCCGACTACCCGGATCGCAGGATCCTGCTCCTTTAGGAAGCGACCCACTCCGGTGATCGTGCCGCAGGTCCCAAGCCCGGTTAGGAAATACTGGAGGTGGCCTCCCGTCTGGCGCCAGATTTCTGGCCCGGTCGTCTCGTAGTGGGCGCGGACATTGTCGGGGTTCTCGTACTGGTCGGCCATCACGTAACGAGTGCCGGTGTCGGAAGCGACCAGGGAGCGGGCCAGGGCGATGGCACCGTCCTTGGGATGGTCGACCGGGCACAGGTCGTCAGGGGTCTCCCATACTTCCGCTCCCAGCATCCTCAACAGTGTCTTCTTCTCTTCGGGCACGCCGTCGGGAATGGTCACGGTCACCTGCACGCCGGTGAGCGCCGCCAACGCGGCGAGGGCAATGCCGGTATTCCCCGAACTGGCCTCTACCAGCTGCCCATCATCGAGCTCGCCCCTTTCAACCAACCCGGCCAGCAGGTAGGCGGCGGTGCGGTCCTTGATCGAACCGAAGGGAGAGAGCCACTCCAGCTTGAGGAATAACTGCAGGCCGGGCGGAGCGACGCGATTGAGCCGTACCAACGGGGTCGGGTTGTCCGGGCCCGGTAAGAGATCACGAACATCCGTGTAGCGGCGCAGGTGGCGATCGGTCATGAGCCGGTCGCCCTGGGTGAATAGTTGGGTCATGGTTGGGCCTTTCAGACATAGAAAAACCCGCCCGTGCAAAATGCCGGTGCGGGTGATGAGAGTGAGTCTTCGACTTACGTTTCGACTTACGTCAGTGGTTGGCTAGGCACACACCTT
>JAUXJL010000242.1 GCA_030624805.1 Acidimicrobiia bacterium | reverse complement strand
GCGCCGTTCCAGTCTCCCTGGATCGGCTTGGGGTTGAGGGTCGCCGAGATGCCGTGATCCTCGCCGATGCGGTAGAGCAGCCAGCGAGCCAGCCAGACCTCGTCCGACACCTCAACCGGACCAAGCGGCCCGATCTGGAACTCCCACTGGCCCATCATGACCTCGGCGTTGGTACCCGAGATCTCCAAACCTGCTTCGATGCAGGCGGTGGTATGGGCTTCGACTACGTCACGCCCGAACACCTCGTCATCACCGATTCCGCAGTAATACCCGCCCTGAGGTGCCGGGAAACCGCCCTGGGGCCAGCCGAGTGGCCGTCCGTCTTTGAAGAAGGTGTACTCCTGTTCGATACCGAACCACGACTCGTGGCTGGCATAGCGCTCGGCTACCTCGACCAGAGCGGTCCGGGTGTTCGAGGCGTGCGGCGTCATGTCAGTGTTGAGCACCTCGGACAGCACCAACACATTGTTGCCGCCCCGAATGGGGTCGGGGATCGATTTCACCGGGCGGAGCACACAGTCCGATTCGCTTCCCGGTGCCTGGTTGGTGCTCGAGCCATCGAACCCCCAGATGGGGAGTTCAGCTCCGTCGGGGATGACCTTGGTTTTGGACCGCAGCAACTGGGTTGGTTCTGAACCGTCGATCCAGATGTACTCGGCGCGATATGGCATATTTCCCTCCTAGCATTTTTGATTTTGTCGAGACTATCGCACAGACTCGCCGTTACTCGTAACCGACGGTCCGGTTAGGAGTCGGCTCCCGGCCGGTACTCGGCAATCGAGTTCACCTGATTGCCGTAGCGGGTGACTGACTCATTGAAGAGGGCTAGTGCCGCTTTCCGCGCCTCACCGCTGTCGGGTGCCTGCAATCCTGTGACAATGTCCCCCGACGTCTCTGAAACCTCTGTAGCCGCCGCCAACATGATGGCGTGGAAATTCGCATATTCGGTGAGCGACGTGGGGAGGGGGATGGCGTCCAGGCTCGTGCGCCATGTTTTCACTTGCGCGTCCAGGTCCCTCAAATCGGCCAGCGTCTGTGAATACCCGACGGTTCGAGCGTCCCAATCGGTGTTGGCCTGCCCGATCTGTTCTTGTATGCCGGCCATTTCGATGCCGGCGTTCACGATGGCTGTGTTGTAAGCGACAACGTCGGCCGGCAACTCCACCACTGTGGTGGTTGTTACCGGGGGCAGGGTCGTTGTGGTGGACTCCCCTCCCGGGCTTGCGATGGTGATGTCAGAGGCGCTCACCGTTGGGTCCTCGGCGGCATTGATGAAAAGCCAGGCGAATCCCATCATTGCCAGTACAACAACGGGCAAAACCCAGCGGCCGGGCTTTGGGTCGGGGTTCGGCTGCACGGGGTGGAGGCTAGTAGGTTCGCCCGGATCAACTTCTCATTTTCGCGGCGGTTACCCTGCTTTCCATGGACATTTCGGGCCGTCGGGCTCTGGTCACAGGGGGAGCACATCGGGTCGGCAAGGGGATCGCTCTCGCCCTTGCCGGGGCCGGTGCGGAGCTCGTGCTGCACTACAGATCGTCGGTCGGGCCGGCCGAGGAGACGGCCGAGGAGGCCCGGGCCCACGGCGTTGCGGTTGAGCTCCGCCAGGCCGACCTGAGTGATCCTGAGTCAATCGCAGGGCTGGTCGCCGATCCCGTCGATATCCTCGTCAATAGCGCAGCCGGGTTTCCAAGTGACCACCTCGTGGATGTTTCGCTCGATCAATGGAATCACACCCTGGCACTCAACTTGACTGCTCCCGTGTTCCTGACTCAGGCATTTGCCCGGGCGCTGCCGGCGGGCCGCACCGGAGCCGTCGTCAACGTCACCGACTGGAAGACCGAACGGCCCTACCTGGGGCCCCGGTTCAGCTACACCGTTGCCAAGGGTGCCATCGACACCTTCACGAAGGTGGCGGCAAGCGAGTTGGCGCCCCGGATTCGAGTCAACGCCGTGGCGCTTGGCGTTGTACTTCCGCCCGCCGACGCCGAGGAGGGTTACGCCGAACGCCTGGCCGCTGAGACACCCTTAGAACGGGTCGGAGGCGTGGAGGTGGTGGCCGAGGCCGTCCTTCACCTCATCCGCAACGACTTCATCACGGGTGAGATCCAGCGTCTCGACGGTGGGGCACATCTCCGGTAATCGGACTGAGCGTTTCCACAGGTTGCGGAAACGGAAGTCAACCGACGACTACGCCGTCGGCGGTCCCTGCTTTGCGGAGACGGAGAAACCGGCGACTGACGACTGACCGGCGAGCTACGCTCGCCTAATGCTCGACCAGATCCACATCCGCGACCTGCTGGTCCATGCGATTATCGGAATCAACCCCCATGAGCGGGTAACGCCCCAGGATGTGCTCGTGAATGCGACGCTCCTCTTTGATACACGGAAGGCCGGTGCCAGCGATCGGGTGGGCGACTCGATCAATTACTCGACGATCGCCAAGGCCATGTACGCCCATATTGAGACAGCCGCCCCGGGGCTATTGGAGAAGCTGGTTGCCGACCTTGCCCGGGTCTGTTTCGCAACGGACGATCGGATTGAAGAAGTTGAGATCACAGCCGAAAAACCGGGTGCCGTAACGTTTACGAGATCGGCGGGAGTCACGATCCGTCGCACCCGCTCTGAAGTGATGGGCTCATGAGCCGGGTCCTCGTCTCGCTGGGGAGCAACGTCGATAGGGAAACCAATCTTCCGGAGGCACTGCGGGCGCTCCAACAACACCCGGAGCTGACTGTGGTGGATACCAGTTGTATCTTCGAATCACCCTCGGTAGGCGGCGACTATCCCCCCTTCTACAACGCCGCGGTAATCCTCGAAACCGAGCTTGGCCCCGACATTCTCAAGGCGGCGCTCCGTGGCATCGAAGCCGGCCTCGGCCGGATTCGCACGGACGACAAGAATTCTCCCCGCCAGATCGATCTCGATGTGGTCCTGTTCGACGACATTGAGGATTCCGAGATCGGCATCCCGGATCCCAATCTCTCCGAGTACTCCTATATTGCAGTCCCGGCCGCTGAGGTGGCCGGCGATTGGACGGTGCCCGGTCGGAATAAGACCGTCGCTGAAATCGCTAAACAATCGTTACCCCCGAGCCTCAGGAAGGTTCCCATGGCAGAGCAAGACCTCAACCTCAGCAGCGACGACGCGTTCGAGGAGTACGGCCCGTCCGATGAAACGTTCAACCCGCGGTTCGAAGCGCTCGTGCGCGAGCAACTCGAGATCCTGGGTGAGGACCCCGACCGAGAGGGGGTCGTCCGAACACCGTTCCGGGTAGCCAAGTCACTGGCCTTCTTGACCGGTGGCTACACCCAGAGCCTCAAGGAAGTAATCAACAACGCCATCTTCGAATCTCCCGACTCGGAAATGGTGATGCTCAAGGACATCGAGTTCTATTCGATGTGCGAGCACCACATGTTGCCCTTTTTTGGCCGAGCACACGTTGCTTACATCCCGGATGGCAAGGTCATCGGCGTCAGCAAACTCGCCCGTATCGTCGACGTTTTTGCGCGTCGAATGCAAATTCAAGAGCGCCTCTCAAACCAGGTAGCCGACGCCCTCATGGAGTGCCTCAGCCCACGCGGCGTCGGAGTGGTCATGGAGGCCGCTCACCTGTGCATGCTCATGCGTGGCGTTCAGAAGCAGAACAGTGAGATGATCACCTCGGCGCTGCGCGGCTCGTTCCGAGAGGACGCCCGCACCCGGAGTGAGTTCATGAACCTCGTTGGCCACGAGCTCCGATAAGTGCCCCAACCAATCGAACTCGAGCAAACCGTCTGGGGGAGCGGTGGTCGGCGCTTGCTCATTGTCCATGGGCTCAGCAGCAACTCAGAGGGCTGGTGGCGGGTCGGTCCCGCTCTTGCCGATGGCGGGTTCACGGTGACCAGTGTCGACCTGC
>JAUXJL010000056.1 GCA_030624805.1 Acidimicrobiia bacterium | reverse complement strand
GCAAGCAAGAGCCGCGGCAGCCACCCGCGCCGGGTAGCTGGGGACCTGTCGGCGATTCCTCGCATCGGGATCTCCGTGAGGTTCTCTGCGGGAACCCGCCTAGCTCAGATACCTGAACTCGTGCCGGCCTGTTAGCGATGGATTGTGGTCCACTTCGCTCGCCGATCTTGCCGTGTGAGCCAGTCCTAGGTGGCGTGGGCATCCAAGACCGACGAACAGCCGTAGGTGTCGAATTTCATATGCCCGTACATAATCAGCTCCGACCATCGAAACATTGGAGGAGTGGTGAGCATTGACGTGCACGCCCATATCATCCCGCCCGACTTCGTGAAGGCGCTCGGGAAGGGGCGCTACGGGTTGGAGATCGGCTACGAAGGCGATCGAGTCCATGCCAGTTTCTCTGACGGCCCCGAGATCGGCTCCCTGCGAGCAGACCTGCGCGACGTCGATGGTCGAATGGTGGCCATGGACCGTATGGGGGTGAATGTACAGATTCTGGCCAACTGGATCGACCTGAACGGTTATGCCCTCGCGGCTCAGACGGGCGCCGCCTATTGCCGCCTGTTCAACGAGTCCCTGGCGGGGATCGTCGCCTCACATCCCGACCGCTTCATGGCAATGGCCACGGTGCCGCTGCAAGCCCCGGAGCTGGCAGCTGAGGAGCTCACATACGCAGTCAGGGAACTAGGCATGGTCGGCGTCCAGATCGCTTCGACGGTCAACGACCAGGAGCTCGACGAACCCGAGCTCGACGCCTTCTGGGAGGCGGCCGAGGCGCTCCGCTGCATCGTGCTCCTTCATCCTTACAACCCGCTACCCAAACGCGGCCTCCGACGATATTTCCTCACGAACGCAGTCGGACGCCCGGCGGAGACCACCATCGCGATCGGGCACATTATCTTCGGAGGAGTGCTTGAACGCTTCCCGAATCTGTTGATCTGTGTCGTTCACGGGGGAGGATTCCTTCCCTATCAGGTAGGGAGGATGGATCAGGCCTACCACGCCAAACCCGAGCTGGCCGCCACCAAGCTCTCCCGTCGGCCTTCAGAATGGGCCCGTCATCTCTACTACGACACCGTGACTCACAATCCAGATGTCCTGTCCTTCCTCATAGGCCAGGTCGGAGAGGAGCATTTGGTGATGGGGACCGATTACCCGTTTGAGATGGGCGACACCGCTCCAATCGACACGATCCGGGCAATACCAGGTCTTTCGGATGCGGAACGCGACTCCATAATTGACGGAAACCTTCGTCGCTTGCTCGCCGGCGTTGGTGCCTAAGCAATAGGCGCGCACTCCGGGCGGGTACTAGTCCGCACTCGCTCCGAGACGCGTATCCGGGGACTACCAACGCGTTAACCGTATCCCATTGTCCCAATCGTCGGATGACGGCCCGGCCGAACCCTGCGGGCAAGACCGCTCCGACGCCCCGGACTCCCCCGCTCCAATGCCCTAGTCGCCGACACGATGTGGTAAGAACCCACTATGCACCGTGAGGAATCGCAAGGATTCCGTTTGGTCGGCCACTCCGATCTCAACGGCTATGGCGACGGGATGCAAGTCATGCGCTTCGGCGACGCGCTGTATGTGGGGCACTTCGGGACGAGCGGCATGGGGACCTCGATATTGGATGTCTCGGACGTTGCCAACCCAACGCTCGTACGGCAGTGGAAGGCACCGGCCCACAGCCATACCCACAAGGTGCAAGTAGCCGATCGATTGCTCCTCACCAATCATGAGCGGTTTCGCAGTGACCGGGAATCGTCGGTGGGTATGGCGGTGTACGACTTGACCGATCCGTTTGACCCACAACAAATCGGATTCTGGAACTCAACCGGGCGTGGCGTGCATCGAATCGTCTACGAGGGCGGTCGCTACGCCTACCTCTCCGCCACCCCCGACGGGTTCGAGGGTCGAATCTGGATGATCGTCGACATCGACGATCCAGAGCACCCGGTGGAGGTAGGCCGATGGTGGTGGCCCGGTCAGTGGACGGCCGGCGGTGAGAAACCCGGCTGGCCCAACGGGCAGTCCTGGAAGACCCACCACGCCATGGTGCTTGGCGAGCGCGCCTACCTGGGTTTGTGGGACGGGGGCATGGTGATCCTCGACATCGGCGATCTGACTCATCCACAGGTTGTTTCCCATCTGAATTGGGACGAGGGCGGTGAGACTCACACGTGCCTTCCACTGCCGAGCCGCGATCTGGTCGTGGTTACCGACGAACCGACCAGCGACGGATGTGACGCGCCTCCCCACATGGTGCGGGTGGTCGATGTTTCCAAGGAAGAAGAGCCCACTGTGATTGCCATCTGCCCCGTGCCGGAAGGCGACTTCTGTGAGCGAGGGCTGCGTTTCGGCGCCCACTGCCTGCACGAGAATCGGCCAGACAGTTATCGGAGCGAGGAACTCATGTTTGTCAGCTACTTCAACGCCGGACTACGGGTCTACGACTTGGCTATGCCGACTGCACCGAAAGAGATCGCCCTCTATGTACCCGCTTGTCCACCGAACCAGGCGTCCATTCAAACCAACGACGTTTGGGTCGGAGCCGATCACCTCGTGTATATCACCGACCGGGTAAACGGAGGCCTCCACATTCTCGAACCGGACGGCGAACTAGACATCCGGATGACCGAGGCGGCCGCGTCGCCGGGTACCCGATGACTACCTCACTCCGGTTCGCGCCCAGCGAGGACCCATTCGTCGTCGAGCAGGGAGGCTTCTATCGCCGGTGGCTTTCCATGATCGATGATGTCGACGAGCTCGAGGCAGTCGTCGCACAGCTGGGGGGCACGACTCAGGACGAGTGGGTTCCTGTTTGGAGAGCTGCCGGAGTTGGTCACGAGGAGAAAGGTGACGCGCTGAGCAAGGCGGGCGACATCGAGGGCGCCCGGCAGGCCTTTCTCCAAGCCAAGACCTATTACGCCATTGGTCGGTTTCCCGGCGAGATTACTCCCCTCAAGGCGGAGATCAGCGCAGAGTGCGCCCGGGCGTACCGCAAAGCTTGCGAACACCTTGACCCGCCGCTGGAGATTGTGGACGTTGCGTGTCAAGGCCAGACGATCAGGACCCACTTTCGGGCCCCCCAAGGTTCTGGCCCCGCAGACCCGGCCCCTGCGGTTCTCATCATGTGCGGCGCTGATGTGTTCAAGGAGGACCGTGGCTGGGCCGGGGAGATGGCGCTCGAGCAAGGTTTGGCATCACTGGTAATGGACGGACCGGGAACCGGCGAGAATCCCTTTCCGTGGGATCCGTCTTCGGTAGAAGCATGGATTGCTGCCGTCGACCATCTCGCCGGCCGTCCGGAGGTGGACGCCGGGCGTATTGCGGCGTTCGGCATCAGCCGGGGCGGATATTCGGTGATGCAGCTGGCCGGCACCTATCCCGGGGTTGTGAAGGCAGTTGTTGCCATCGCAGGTCATCCGTTTGGGTACCGGATGTCGGAGGAAGAGATGCGAACGTTCGTGGCGGCTCGCAACGACCGCGCCACCTTCGTCTTTGGCGAACCCGGTGGACCACCCTCGTTCCCGACCTGGTCGAAGGAAAGAGAAGAGGACATCTTCTCTCGCTGGGCCCTTTCGGAGCTCGGCATCCTGGAAAACATCACTCAGCCGGTGTTGATGATCAACGGCAAGCACGATCATCTGGCGCCGATCGGCAACATCTATTTCATGCTCGAAAACGGCCCGGTCACCGGCCGCGAGGCCCGGGTGTACCCCGACGCCGGTCACTGTGCCTTCAAGCACTACCGGGAGTGGGCTCCAGAATCGTTCGCCTGGATCCGTCGAAAGCTTGGCGAGAAGCCTGCTGCGTGAGAGTCACTCCACGCGAGGCAGACGCCGGCTACTCACACCCCAGCATTTCATCCGGTGGTCGCATTCCACACCAGTTTGGCTGCAACCACCAGAAGTAACCCCAGCACGCTGCGCTCGAACGTCGCATGCGAAATCCCGCGCGCCATTCGAATCCCCAGCGGGAGCGCAAGAGCAAGCGGCACCAGGGTCGCCAGGCTCTGACCAACCCGGGTGGGCGTGAAGGATCCGAGACTGAGGAAGGCGAAGATCTGGATGACGCCGAACATCCCGTACAGGCTGGTTACCGAGAACAAATAGGTTTCGCGTTTCATCCGGAAACCGTGAAGGTAGGTGGCCAGCACCGGGCCTGAGACGCCCGTTGCGCCTTGCAGGAGACCGGAAGCCAGGCCAACCGGTGCGTTTGCTCGATCAGTGAAGCGGGGCGGGAACTGCAGGTCGGGGTTTCGGAAAAACGCGGCTGCATACATCACGATCACCGAGGCGAGGGCAAGAGAGAGCCAGCGGTCGTCGAACGAAACCAGGATCCAGGTGCCTGCGAGGGTACCGACGGATCCGAGTACGAGGAGTGGGAGCAAATGACGGGCTCGATGAGCCTCGCCCCGATAGGCCCAGACCATCCATCCATTCGCCAATGTTGAAGGGAGGAGCATGACCACGACGGCATGCTCCACTCCGAGAAACGATGCCATGAACGCGATCCCGATCATTGGCAGGCCCGATCCCGTTACACCTTTGACAAAGGCGCCCGCCGCAACGGCGAGGAAGGCTATGAGAAGTTCGGATTGATCCAAAGTCCGGCCTCTGTTGTTCGCCAGCGTGAACTCACGCCGAGGCTGCCCACGTTCAGATGTCGTCCGGATCCACCCACACAGTGTCTCCGGGGGCAGGAACCCAGAGCTCGATGAAAGTGAAATTCTCGTCGTACGGGTTCTCGAAAGAATGGACCTCGTTCTGATCGACCAGGGCGACGTCGCCTGCCGCCAAGTCGATCCGCTCGCCGTCTGCATACAAGATCCCGCGACCCTCGAGAACGAAGAAATAATGCTGGCAGTCGAGGTGGTAGTGAGCGGCGGCCGTGTCTCCGGGGTGGTATGTGATCCGGTCGGCCTTCAGTCCCGTGACGCCGAACATCTCTTCGGTGACCAGATCGATCCTGTCACGTGTGTCTCTAGTGGACCGCAATCGGGGCAGATCCGCCGCCGGTATCGTTTTTGCCATATCGGGTGCCCTCTTGCCGTCGACTGTGGAATTGGAGGTAACATTGTCGCACAGGAGTTGCGTCGTGCCGTTGCGCTGCCAGATTTCGTACGCGTATCAGTAGCGGAGCGAGGAGGAAGCTCATCGCAAGCGAGATCATCTCGGCAAAGGATCTAGACCAGCCGATCATTCGGCGTAAGAAGGTCTCCGCTCGTACCGACAGCACTCCGAGGACTGAAATCGACTTCGGCGAGTACGGGTCGATGACGACGGACGAGCCGATAGCCCACGGTGGGACCGGGGAGGGCCCGTCACCACTGCAAACCGTGCTTGGGGCGCTGTGTGGGTGCGAGGCGGTAACTTTCAGCCGCACCGCGGCCGACCTCGACTTCGAGTACGCCGGCATCGACTTTGAAGCCGAGTTCACGATCGACATCCGGGGCCGGCTCGGCAATGAGAATGTCCGTCCCCATTTTCAGACGATCCGGGTGCAGGCCACGGTGTCCAGCGACGAGTCCGAGGAACGCCTCGCCGAAGTGGTTGAGGAAACCGAGCGGCGATGCCCGGTCTTCAACCTCGTTACCGATGCCGGAGTCAAAACCGAGATGCTCTGGATCCTGCTTCCGACGAGTGATGGCGGCTAGTCGAGCCCGTCCGGAACGCCCTGATTCTCACTGACAAGTGTCGTTTCGGCGCCGCGCGCTTCCAGGTCGAGCAGTCGTAGGCCGATGCCAATGCCTGGTTCGTGTCCTTCCTGTCTCTAGCCCCGGCAACCCAGGCGAAGTGGTTCCGAAAGTCCATTTCGGTGAGATAGGCGAGCTGGGGCCGGTGAGGCGTGCGGTTGACGTGAAGAATCTAACGAACCTCAGACGAAAGCTCGCCGAGTCGCTGAACCATCTCCGGGTTGGATGGGCCGCAGTTTTACCTCGGTTCCGTCGCGGAGTCGAAGTTCGAGGGTGGGCTGCATCGGGTCGCGCATCTGGTCCTCTGCATTGGTGGTCTGAGTCTGCGCTGGCCGCACCTGCTCCGTTTTACGTAGCCGGCCATACGTCCGGCTCACTCGATTCATCGTTCAAGGAGCTGACGCATTTCGTGGGCGATCTGGAGGTCTTCGCGGGCAGCGATCACGAGAGTGTTTACGGAGGCGTTGTTGGATCCGATGTTCCCGTCGTCGCCGGTGGCCCGGTTTCGATCAGGGTCAACCTCTACTCCTAAGAATTGGAGACCTTCGGCAGCTCGTTGGCGGATTGAGGGAGCGTTCTCGCCGACTCCGCCGGTGAAGACAAGGGCGTCGAGTCCGCCCATGGCTGCGGCCATGGCGGCGATGCCGGCACGGAGCCGGTGTAGGTATACCTCGACGGCAAGGCGGGCATCCTGCGCACCGGCTTTTTCGGCGGCCAGTATCGCCCGCATGTCGGGGGTACCGGCGAGTGCGAGGAGCCCTGAGCGATGTTCCAGAGTGGCTGCCAGTTCGGCTGGGGGCATTCCGGCGTGCTCCTCGAGCCACAGCACCAGCCCCGGATCGACGCTTCCTGAGCGGGTCGCCATGACCAATCCGTCGAGAGGCGTGAACCCCATCGTGGTGTCCACCGAACGGCCGTCTTGCACTGCCGCCAACGAAGCGCCTGCTCCCAGGTGGCAGGTCACCATCCTGGTCTCTTCCGGGGAGCGGACCAGTATTTCGCAGGCGCGCCGCGATGCATAGGCGTGGGAGAGCCCGTGGAAGCCGAAGCGGCGGAGGCCCCAGCGCGTCCGCCACTCCCCCGGCAGGGGGTAAGTAGTAGCCGCCTCGGGCATGCAGGCGTGGAAGGCAGTGTCGAAACAAGCCACGGCCGGGACCTCGGACAGCAGTCGGCTCACCGTGTCGAGGGCTTGCAGCGACTTTGGCTGGTGCAGCGGTGCCAGGTCTGTCAGCGCCGCCAGTCGGGTTACGACGTCGTCGTCGATGATGACTGGTTCGGTGAATGCGGTCCCGCCGTGGACGATGCGGTGGCCGACGGCGTCGACGTCCGGGGATTCTCGAATCGTCCGATCGATCAGCTGTGTGTCGACAGAGCCGCCAGGCGCCGGCAGGTCGTGAGCGACGATCAATGTGTCGTCGTCATCCAGGACGCTCAGTTTCAGGCTGCTCGAGCCGGCGTTGACGACAAGGATCCGCATGATGTCGCCTTACTAGTGCGGCCAGGTCCAGTCGCGGATCTCGGGCGGGTCTTCGCCTTCGCTCCGGGTGTGTGCCCGGGCTTCCAGGCGTTTTGTGCTCATGAGCTGACGTACATGGCCGGCGCGAGATCCCAATCCGGGTACCCGGTCGATGACATCCATCACGAGATGAAAACGATCCAGATCGTTGAGCATCGCCATATCGAAGGGCGTTGTGGTCGTTCCCTCCTCCTTGAAGCCCCGGACGTGCAGATTGGCGTGGTTGGTACGGCGGTAGGCAAGACGGTGGATGAGCCCGGGGTATCCGTGATAGGCAAAGACGACCGGTCGATCGGTGGTGAACAGTGCGTCGAATTCGGCATCGGATAACCCGTGGGGGTGTTCGCTGTCGGGTTGGAGGCGCATCAGGTCGACAACGTTTACGACTCGCACCTTCACGTCTGGAAGATGTTGGCGCAGCAGGTCAACGGCAGCGATCGTCTCGATTGTTGGGACGTCACCGCAACACGCCATGACGACGTCGGGTTCTCCCCCTTGGTCGGTGCTGGCCCAGTCCCAGATCCCGACCCCGCGGGTGCAGTGGATGATGGCGTCGTCCATCGAAAGCCAGTCGAGTTGTGGCTGCTTGCCGGCCACGATGACATTCACGTAGTTACGGCTGCGTAGGCAATGGTCGGCCACCGAGAGGAGGGAGTTGGCGTCCGGGGGGAAGTAGACGCGGATGGTCTCGGCTTTCTTGTTGACGACGTGGTCGATGAATCCTGGGTCCTGATGGGAGAAGCCGTTGTGGTCTTGGCGCCATACGTGTGAGCTCAGCAGGTAGTTGAGGGACGCCACGGGACGTCGCCATGGGATGCCGCTGGTCACCTTGAGCCATTTGGCGTGTTGGTTGAACATCGAGTCGATGATGTGGATGAAGGCTTCGTAGCAGTTGAACAGTCCGTGCCGTCCGGTGAGGAGGTACCCCTCGAGCCAACCCTGACACAGGTGCTCCGACAGGACCTCCATGACTCGGCCATCCGGTGCCAGGTGGTCATCGCCGGGAAAGATCTCGGCGTCGAACGCCCGGTCGGTGACTTCGAACACGGCACCGAGACGGTTTGAAGCAGTTTCGTCTGGTCCGAACAGTCTGAAGGTGTCGGGGTTGTGTTCGATCACGTCACGCAGAAACGTCCCCAGGACCCGGGTGGCCTCACTGGACGTTCCTCCCGGAGTAGCGACGTCCACGCCGTAGTCGCGGAAGTCCGGCAGGCTCAGGTCGCGGAGAAGGACACCGCCGTTGGTCTGGGGGTTGGCGCTCATCCGCCGGTAGCTCTTGGGAGCCAGCCCGGCCACCGTAGGGACCGACGTTCCGTTCTCGTCGAAGAGCTCCTCGGGTCCATAGCTGCGCATCCACGACTCCAGCATCTCGAGGCGTTCGGGGTTGGTCCTAACGTCCGCCAATGGGACCTGGTGGGATCGGAAGGTCCCTTCGACGAGCTGACCGTCGACCTCCTTGGGTCCGGTCCAGCCCTTGGGGCTACGCAGGACGATCATCGGCCAACGAGGCCGGACCGTATGCTGGTGAGTCCTTGCTTGTCGCTGGATGTCATGGATCTCCTCGACGATCCGATCTAGAGTCGCCGCCATGTTCTGGTGCATGGCCAGCGGGTCGTCTCCCTCGACGAAGTACGGCCGGTATCCGTAGCCTTCGAGTAGGTGATGTAGCTCGTCTTTGGGGATCCTGGCCAGCACGGCCGGGTTAGCGATCTTGTAGCCGTTGAGGTGAAGGACCGGGAGGACGGCGCCGTCATGGACGGGGTTCAGGAACTTGTTGGAGTGCCAACTCGCCGCCAGCGGACCGGTTTCGGCTTCACCATCGCCGATCACGCAGCACACCACTAGGTCCGGGTTGTCGAACGCGGCGCCATAAGCGTGTGCCAGGGCGTAGCCGAGTTCGCCGCCCTCGTGGATCGATCCAGGGGTCTCAGGCGCTACGTGACTTGGGATGCCGCCGGGAAACGAGAACTGACGGAACAACCTCTTCATCCCGTCGGCGTCTCTCGTGATATCGGGGTAGGTCTCGGTGTAAGTGCCCTCCAAGTAGGCGTTGGCCACCAGCCCTGGACCGCCATGCCCGGGACCTGTTATGTAGATGGCGTTGAGGTCCCAGTTTCGGATCACGCGGTTCATGTGCGCATACACAAAGTTGAGGCCCGGCGTTGTACCCCAATGGCCGAGGAGACGCGGTTTGATGTGCTCTGACCTCAGCGGCTCGCGCAGCAGCGGGTTGTCGAGCAGGTAGATCTGTCCCACCGACAAGTAGTTGGCCGAACGCCAGTATGCGTCGATCGACCGCGCTTCCTCCTCTGTAAGCAGACCAACACTCCCGGGCTTGGGGTCTGACGCAGCAGCCATAGTCGATTCCTCTCTTGCAGCACTCGGGCACAGGACTTGACCCACAGTAGG
>JAUXJL010000256.1 GCA_030624805.1 Acidimicrobiia bacterium | reverse complement strand
GGCGATCTCGTCGATGAACCGCTGGCGGTCATCGGCATCACGCTCCTCGACGATCCCGACCACTGCACCGTCATCATCGCGTATCACCCGGCCGTAGCCGGTCGGGTCCTCCGCCCGGGTAGTCAGCACAGTCATCGCCGGCTCAACTTCCTGGTGAACCGCCACCAGCCGGGCAAGGGTGGCCGAAGTGATGAGCGGCATATCGCCCGGCACGACAACAACGATGTCTCCCTGGACGTCGCCGAGCGATGCGAGCGCCACTAGCACCGCGTGGCCGGTTCCGTTCTGCTCCTCCTGCACCACCACATCGACGCCCGCCGGGAGAACCTCCTCCACCGCATCTGACCCGTGGCCGACCACAACGACAGTCTCATCCGGGTCGGCTCCGAGAGCGGCATCGAGGACCCAACTGACGAGAGGAGCACCTGCGACCGGGTGGAGCACTTTGGGCAGGGTCGACTTCATCCGCGTCCCCTGCCCGGCCGCCAGCACGATGAATCGGACACTCACGCGGTGCCCGGTCCGTTGGATCTGGTCGTCGGGATGTCGAGGGCTCGTCGGTATCGGCCCGGGACACCCGAAGCAGGCGCGCCGGCCTCCGACGTCAAGGAGAAGAAAGCCGCCCGGGACATCCCGAGTCGGCTGAGCGTGATGGGATATACCAGGCGCTGCACCCTAGACCTCCTCTTTTCACGTGGCTGGGGGGACAGGAATCGAACCCGTACTACGTGGACCAAAACCACGTGTGCTGCCAGTTACACCACCCCCCAATTCACTCGGGGCCCGCCAGTGTACCTGTGACCTCCCGCCACCCCCGCACCACCGGCAGGGCGGCCTGAGCCGATCGGGCGCCGGCCGGACGATCAGCGACCGCAGCCCGGGCTTCGTCCTCATCGAGGAAATATGCGAACAATGCCGGGCCGCTCCCCGTCATGGCAACCGGTCGACCCCAGCGGCCGCTCAACTCATCGCGCCACGCGGCTACTTCGGGAGCAAGAGTCTCGGCGGCAGGTTGCAGATCGTTGCGGAGCGGCTCAAAGGAGCGCAGTCCGGGTGGAAGGTGAGAAGTTGGGAAAGCCCCGGCTGCGGGCCCGTCAAGCTCATCCCACTTCAGATATACCGCCCGCGTGGACAACTCCACCGGTGGAACCACAATGCCGACGGCGTACTCCCCAACCGGTTCTTGGGAGGTGATCTGCTCGCCCCTCCCCTGGATGAGCGCCAGACCCCCAATCAAGCAGAAGGGCACGTCTGAGCCGAGAGCGCCCGCCACCGCCGCCAGCCTGTCCTCGGGCAGACCTAGAAGCCGGGCGGCAACAGCCAGGACGGCCGCCGCGTCGGCGCTGCCCCCTCCCAGCCCGGCCGCCACCGCGATCGACTTTTGCAGTGCGATGGTGACCGGACGGTCGGAGCCGACCTCGGATCGGACCGCCTGGAGGGCTTGCCATGCCAGATTCTCCTCAGACTCCGCCATGCCCGTCACGGTGAAATCGTCCTCATCGGTCAGTTGGATCACCAACCGATCGGCCAACGAAACCGATTGAACCAAAGATGTAAGGGGGTGAAACCCGTCGTGATCCCTTCGTCCGACCACCAGGCCGAGGTTCAGCTTGGCATAAGCATCGACGGTGATCGGATCAGGCATCGACCGCCTCTGCGAGAGCCAGGAACTGCTCGACCCCCAGCTCCTCAGGCCGCGATCTGGGGTCGATGCCGGCCGCGGCCAACACAGGCTCCGGTTCGGGCACAGTGGCTATGAGTGAGCGCCGGAGCATCTTCCGGCGCTGACCGAAGGCGGCGGCCGCCAGGCGGGCGGCGGCCGGCGCATGCGGTGAGGGGGCCTCGGCTCGGATGATCTCGACGACAGCCGAGTCGACCTCCGGGCGCGGGTAGAACACAGTTGGAGGAACCCGGAACGCCAGGCGGGGCTGACCGTAGAGCCGGGCGATGACGCTTGGGATGCCATAGGCGCGGGAGCCGGGTCCGGCGGTCAGCCGATCCGCCACCTCGCTCTGGACCATCACTACGAATCGCTCAGGCTGCGGACCGGCCTGCAGCCAGTCCAGCAGGAGTGTTGTCGATAGGTAGTAGGGAAGGTTGGCCACCACGGTCCACCGGCCGTCCGGCACCGAGGCTGCGGCAGCATCAGCGAACCGAACCTCGGCGTTGTCCACCCCGCCCAACACTTCCTCGAGCACCGGGGCCAGTCGTTCGTCTACCTCGTAGGTGAGGACTCTCGCACCGGTGCCGGCCAGCGCCAGTGTGAGAGTCCCGGTCCCGGCCCCGATCTCGAGCACCTGATCGGCCGGCCCGAGGTTGGCGAGGTCGACGATCTTGCGGATCATGTTGGGGTCGATGAGGAAATTCTGGCCGAGCCGCTTGACCGGGCTCACCTCGTGGCGGCGGAGCAAGCCTACGATCTCGGCTCGGCCCTGAGCCCCGTTACTCACCGAATACCCGCTCGGCCGCTTTGGTTGTGAGCCGTTCGACCTCATCAAGCCCCGCGCTCCAAACCTCAGCGAGCGTCTCGCCGACGAGTACCACACGAGCCGGCTCGTTCTCTTCATCCCGGAATGGGGGCGGGCTGAGGAGCGGGGTGTCGGTCTCGACAACCGTCCGCTCGGGTGGGGCCTCGACGGCCCCGAGGCGAATCGTGTCCCCGTTGGGGAATACCAGCGGCCCGGCATAAGAAAACGTCACTCCAAGTTCATTGAAGCGCTTGGTCCAGCGGGGCCCGGCAGTCCAGCAATGGAGCACCGCCTGCGGGCCGGCCCCGGTGTCCTCGAGGATGTCGTAGACCGCCGAGAACGCGTCCCGACAGTGAATCAGCATCGGCCGATTGGCAGCCTGCGCCAACTCGAGCTGAGCCCGGAAGACCTCGATCTGTATGTCGCGAGGCGAAAGGCTCCGGTAGAAATCGAGACCGATCTCTCCGACCGCGTCTGCCTCGTCTATCAGCGCGGCGATACGTTCGGATTCATCGGGCCAGCGGACGGCGTCGTGGGGGTGTAGTCCCGCCGCCCACTTGATGCGCGCATCGCGGGCAGCCAACTTCTGGGCGGCCTCCGAGGACGCCGCATCCACTCCGGGGACCACAACCCAGCCAACGCCGGCCCGGCCGGCCCGGGCCATGAGTTCGTCGGAATCGGCCTGGGCGAGTTGAAGATGACAGTGGGTGTCGACCCACATCCGACGCCTCAATCCTCTTCGATACGGGGGAAAAGCGGATCGCCCCGCTGGATCTGCACCTCGGGGAACACCCCGAACACGGCCGTTTCGTTGTAAGGAGCTGTGTCCGGTCGGCCGCTCAGGCCCAGTTGTGCCCACAAACGTTGGGCGGCGTTCGGCATGACTGGTGAAATGAGGATGGCTCCGACTCGGAGGGCTTCCAACAATGCGTTGAGCACCTCGTCGAGCCGTTTGGCATCGTCGGGGTTCTTGGCAAGCACCCAGGGTGCGTTCTGTTCGACGTAGGCATTGGCGGCGCCGAACAACCGCCAGATCTCGAGCAACGCATCACCAAATCGGTAGGTGGCGAATCCATCAAGTGCCTCAAGCGCCGTGGCTGCGGCTGCCGCAAGCCTGTGGTCGGAATCGGTCGATCCCGAAGCCGCCCCAACCGTGCCGTCGCGATACTGATCGACCATGTTGAGGACCCGATTGGCCAGATTGCCGAGGTCGTTGGCCAAATCAGCGTTGTAGCGG